>NZ_DBKJ01000061.1:0-1867 GCF_002297325.1 Treponema sp. UBA753
GCAATTACAGCCTTGTTAGCATAGGAATAATTGTTTAGTAGCTGTTTTATTAAAACTCGACATTCGACCTTATAACAAAAGCGTTGCAATGCCGGCGAATCTTCCTGTTGAAAACATCATATTTATGCACTAAAATTGCATATATTTAAATTTGGAGCACTTATGACATCACAAATGATTGCAAAAATCATAGCCTTTGCATTGTACCTTGGCTTTATGGTTTACATTGGACTTAGGAACGCAAAGAAAAACAACAGTTCTTCTGACTTCTTTTTGGGCGGAAGAAAACTCGGGCCTTGGGTTACGGCATTAAGCGCAGAAGCCTCTGACTCTTCAGCATGGCTTTTAATGGGACTTCCCGGACTTTGCTATCTTGGAGGAATCAAGGAAACATTCTGGACTGCAATTGGACTTATTGCAGGAACTTACTTGAACTGGCTTTTTGTTGCAAAACCGCTTCGCCGCTGCACAATAGCTTTTGGAGATTCCATAACGATTCCAGAATTTTTTACAAATCGCTTTAAAGACAAGACTCACCTTCTTTCACTTGTTTCTGTTATTTTCATTGTTCTTTTCTTTACTATTTACACAGCTTCAGGATTTGTAGCCTGCGCAAAACTTTTCAATTCTGTATTCAATCTTCCTTATCATGCAGGGCTTGTAATCGGACTTGTCGTAATCCTTTCATATACGATTATGGGCGGATACTTTGCGGTCTGCACAACAGATTTTATACAGGGACTTTTGATTTTTGTGGCGTTTGTTGTTTCTTCACTGATTGCAGTTTTTGCGCTCGGAGGACCGGCAGAAGCATTTGCAAAAGCAGCGGATTTCAGTGAAAAAGCCATGAACGGAGAATTCGGCGCGGAAATGCTTGCAAAATTCACAGCAAACAAAAACTACAGCGCAAGTTCCATTGTTTCAGCTCTTGCCTGGGGACTTGGATATTTTGGAATGCCTCACATAATTGTACGCTTTATGGGAATCCGTTCAGAAGAAGAACTTACAAAAGCCCGCAGAATCGGAACAGTCTGGATGATAATTTCATACATCGGAACTTTTATAATCGGAACGCTTGGAACTGCATATCTTATGCCAAAGCTTCTTTCTGGAGCCGCAGCCGAAACAGTTTTCAGCGAAACAATGCTTAAAATGTATCCGGCATTTATAGCAGGAATTTTCCTTTGCGCAATTCTTGCAGCTTCAATGAGCACAGCAGACAGCCAGCTTCTTTCAGCAGCAAGCGCAGTAAGCCGAGATTTCTTCAAAGGAATTATAAAAAAAGATGCGGATGAAAAATCTGTGCTGAATGTCGGACGCATAACGGTTTTTGCAATAGCGGCAGTTGCATTTTTCCTTTCCTTGAATCCAGAAAGCTCAATCTTCGGACTTGTAAGCTATGCCTGGGCTGGATTCGGCGCAACATTCGGACCGCTTGTTCTGCTTGCGTTGTTCTGGCGCGGAATGACAAATAAAGGCGCAATAGCAGGACTTGTTGCAGGCGGAATCACGGTTGTCCTTTGGCACAATATGTCCGGCGGAATTTTCAACATCTATGAAATTCTTCCTGGCTTTATAATCTGCCTTTTCGTTTCTGTTGTAGTAAGCCTTCTTGATAAAAACAAAGATGCAGAAATGCTTGCAGAATTCGATGAGTACAAAACACTAAGTAAAAAATAAATTCTGATTGACTATCATTTTCATACTTGAAATTTCATGTCATTGCCCGGCTAAAGGTTAAACTTTGTCGGGCAGTTTTTTTTTGAATAAATCTATTTACAAACGTTTCTTTTAGTAGTAACATAAAGATGCTGAAACTTTTTCAAAGCAAACAAAAATTCATTCTTACATTAGGAGAGTGCAATAA
>NZ_DBKJ01000061.1:2017-14142 GCF_002297325.1 Treponema sp. UBA753
ATTTCCTCATTGACTTTTTATAGGAGAAACAATATGAAAAAACTTATTTTTATTGCAGCCCTTTTTTCTGCATTTTCAGTTTATGCCAAGCCAGCAAAAAAAGTTAAAATAGGAATTGCAAAAATTGTTCAGCACGTTGCCTTGGACGACATTGAGCGTGGCGTAATTGATGCAATAAAAGACGCTGGAATCGATGCGGATTACGACTTGCAAAACGCAAACGGAGATGTTGGAACCGCAGCCCAAATTGCAAATCAGTTTAAAGCGGAAAAAGTGAACGTCGCGGTTGGAATAGCAACACCAGTAGCGGTCGCGCTTGCCACAGCAATAAAAACTACACCAGTTGTCTTTGGAACAGTTACAGATCCAGTTGGAGCCGGACTTGTCTCAACTGTAGAACATGGTCAGCGCAATGTAACTGGAATGAGCGATGCGATTCCAACAGAGCAGCACATAAAGCTTTTTAAGGAAGTCGCCAAAATAAAAACTCTTGGATATATTTACACAAGCAACGAAGACAATTCTGCAAGCGCGCTTTCACTTGTGGAAAAAGGATGCAAAGAAGCAGGAATAAATCTTGTAACTCAAAGCATCACAAAATCAGATGAAGTAAAACAAGCTGCACAAGCAATTGTAAACAGAGTGGACGGAATTTATCTTTCCACAGACAACACAGTTTTTAGTGCAATTGCAAGCCTTGTAAATGTTTTTGGAAAAGCAAAAAAGCCGATTTTTTCAGGAGACGTTACAGCAGCAAAAGAAGGCGGAATTTTTATGGCAAGCGGATTCAACTATTATAAAGCAGGCCGCGCCACAGGAGAAATGGTTGTAAAAATTCTTAACGGAGCAAAACCTGCAAGCCTTCCTGTAAAATTTATGACAGATCCTTCAGACTCAGATTTCCTAATTGACCTTGATTCAGCGAAAAACTGCGGAATTTCAATAGACCAAAAATATATTGATTCAGCAAACTTTATATATCAAAACGGAAAACTTTCAGAAAAATAAAAGCTTATGATTTCATCAATAATAATTGAAGGACTTATTTACGGAATCATGGTTCTGGGTGTTTTTTCAACATTCAGAATCTTGAATTTCTGCGACATGACAGTTGATGGCTCTTTTCCTTTGGGAGCTTGCGTTCTTGCAGCTTGTCTTTTAAAAGGCATAAATCCGGCGGCATCGATTTTTATTTCATTTTGCTCAGGACTTGCAGCAGGCCTTATAACAAGCGCGGTTTACACAAAACTAAAAATTCCAGATTTGCTCGCAGGAATTCTAACAATGACAATGCTTTATTCCGTGAATCTTAGAATTATGTCAAACAAAGCGAATGTTTCTTTTTTAAAGATTCCGACATTGTTTTCAAAGATTTCTGATTCAATGTACGAATATTTTCCTTCAGTTGATCCGCAGTGGGGAATTGTTGTTTTTCTGATTATTTTTGTTTTTGCACTAAAGGCTCTTCTCGATCTTTTTTATCATACTGACCTTGGACTCACAATGGGCGCGCTCGGAGCAAATCCGCAGCTTATAGTTTCGCAGGGAATAAATCCAAGCATTTTAAGAGGAATTGGAATTTGCTTTGGAAACGGGCTTGCAGCTTTGGCAGGAGCTTTTGCGGCAATGTACAATGGCTTTGCTGACGTTGGAATGGGAACTGGAATTGTAGTTTCAGGGCTTGCTTCTTTAATGCTCGGAGAATTTGCAATCCGCTCAAATAAAATTTCAGTGCAGACATTCCGTGTAATAGCAGGCTCTTTTATTTACAGAGCGCTTATGATGCTTGCCCGCAGCTACGGATACAAAATCCACATAACGCCGAACGACTTAAAACTTGCAACAGGAATTTTAATTATAATCTGCCTTATTATTTCCCGCACAAATTTAAAAGAAAAATTCAAATCGTCTAAAAACGGAGCTTCAAAATGATTGAGCTAAAAAACATTGGAATTACATTTAACAAAAATACTCCAGACGAAAACACCGCGCTTAAAAACATAAATCTTTCAATTAATAAAGGCGACTTTATAACTGTAATCGGAAGCAACGGAGCCGGAAAATCAACTTTGTACAATGTTATTTCCGGAACATATTCACCAACTGAAGGCTCGATTTTTCTTGAAACAGAAAACGGAATAAAGGACATAACAAAAGACAAAGAATACAAACGCGCAAAATACATCGGACGAATTTTTCAAAATCCGCTTTTAGGAACAGCCGGAAAAATGTCGCTTGAAGACAACATGGTCATTGCATCAAAAAAAGGATTCAAAGGACTAAAAATCAGCCTGAACAATAAAACACGCAGTTTTTTTAGAGAAGAGCTTTCTAAGCTGAACATGGGTCTTGAAAACCGTCTCGGCGACAATGTTGAGCTTTTTTCAGGCGGGCAAAGACAAGCTCTAACGCTTCTTATGGCTGTAATGTCAAAGCCATCTCTTCTTTTGCTTGACGAACACACGGCCGCCCTTGACCCTTCAAACGCTGCGATTGTAATGGAGCTTACACGGAAATTTGCAAAGGAATACAATCTCACAGTTATGATGGTAACTCACAATATGCAGCACGCTCTTGACTATGGTTCTCGGCTTTTGATGATGGATTCAGGCGAAATTATAATGGACATAGGAAAAGAAGAAAAACAAAAGCTTACAATGGATTCAATAATTGAAAAATTCCGCGCCATAAAAAAGCATTCGCTTCAAAACGACCAGATGCTGCTTCAATAATCCTGCGGAAACTTTGCTTAATTGTATTTTTCCTTGAGCCTTGCTATAATCCGTTGCTATGAGAATTTGGCTTAAATATTTAATTGGCATTGCAATCGGTTTAATTTCCGCCCTTGTTTTTTCACCTTCAACAGTTCAGGGACAAGCGGCTCTTGATTTTATTGTGGAAATTGCAGTCCGCTTTGGAAGATACGCGCTTCTTCCGGTTTTGTTTTTTTCTGTTTCAATTTCATTTTTTAAGCTTCGGGATGAAAAACTTTTAACAAAAGCTTCAGCCTGGACTTTCGGCGTAATATTTTCATCATCATTCGCGCTTATGCTTTTAGGACTTGTTTCCGCGCTTGCAATAAAACTTCCGCGCATTCCAATCACAACTGAAAAAGCTTCCGAAGTTTCTTCATTTGCATGGCAGACTTTGATAACCAAACTTTTTCCTTTTTCCGGGTTTGAATCTTTGATGGACGGCGCATATCTTTTGCCTTGTTTTATCTTTGCAGGACTTGCAGGAGCTGGAGCCACCAGTGATAAAAACGCTTCAAAAGCCGCAGTCGGACTTTTTGATTCCCTTAGCAAAGTATTTTACATTGTATTGAGTTTTTTCATTGAAATTTTCGCAGTCGGAATGATTGCCGTAATGTGTCGCTGGACAATAGATTTTATTTCGGCAATAAGCAGCGGAGTTTACAACGGACTTATAATAATGCTCACTGCTGATTTACTCATCGTAGCCTTTATTATCTATCCGCTAATATTAAGATTTCTTTGCCATGAAATGCATCCTTACAGGGTCTTGTATGCTTCCATTTGTCCTTTTTTGGTCGCATTTTTCAGCGGAGACACAAACCTTGCGCTTGCATTAAATCTTCGCCACGGAAAAGAAAGCCTCGGAATAAAAAGAAGAATCAACGCATTTTCGTTTCCGCTTTTTTCTATTTTTGGACGCGGAGGAGCAGCTTTAGTCCAGGCAGCTGGCTTTGTTCTTATTTTGCGCTCTTACTCAAGCCTTGGAATTCCAGTGCTAGACGTTTTGTGGATTGCAGGAGTTTCTTTCTTGCTTTCATTTGCTTTGGCAGAAATTCCTTTGGGCGGACCGTTTGCCGCAATAACTTCAATGTGCCTTTTGTACGGACGCGGATTTGAATCCGGCTATCTTCTTTTAAAAAATGCAGTTCCCGTTATCTGCGCCTATGCAGCCGGAATCGACGCTCTTACCGCAATGTTCGGAAGTTACATAATCGCCGTAAAAACAAAAATGATTCAGCATCAGGAGCTTAGAAAATTCATTTAAAATGAACATCTGCCTTTTTTCCCCGGAAGAAATTTTAAATCCGCTTGACATTCAAGATGAGCGCGCCCAGCACATTCTGAAAATTCTGCATAAAAAAGAAGGTGAAAGCTTTTCAGCAGGAATCATAGGAGGTCAGGCCGGAACTGCCATAATAAAAAAAATTTCTGTTGAAGAAAAAAAATCTTCCGACGGAAAAAAAACATTCAAAGGCGGAAAAATTTATTTTGACTTCACACCAGAATCCGACGGAAAAAAACTTTATCCTCTTAAAATGATTATTGGATTTCCCCGGCCGATTCAGCTCAAGAGACTTTTGCGCGACATGGCTTCTTTGGGAGTGCAGGAAGTTCATCTTACAGGAACAGAGCTTGGTGAAAAATCGTATTTAAAATCAGATATTGCAACAAAAGGCGAAGCAAAAAAATTTCTTTTGGACGGAAGTGTTCAAGCAGGCTCTACTCAAATCCCTAAACTTTTTATTCACCAAACGCTAGAAAACTGCCTTGAACAAATTGACCTTGAAGGAAAACTTTTTGCGCTTGACAACATTGAGCCTTCACAAAGCCTTTCATGCGCATTAAAAGAAAAACCGCAAAAAGCAGTAGCCGCAATTGGAAGCGAGCGCGGCTGGACAAATTCCGAACGTCAGCTTTTTAAGCAAAACGGCTTTGAGCTTTTAAGCATGGGAAAAAGAATTCTACGGACTGAAACAGCATCAACTGTCGCAGCTTCACTTATCTTGGATTCAATGGGAGTTTTGGACTAAAATGATAAAGAGAACAGGACACGCTGACTTGCCGCTTCATGTTGGAACAGTTCCCAAATGGCTTGCAGACAGAATGCGCGACCTTGGAACTTTGATTGTAGAATCGCTTTTAATTCAATATGGAAAAAAAGAGGTTTTGCGCAGGCTAAGCGATCCTTTATGGTTTCAGTCATTTGGAGCAGTTCTGGGAATGGACTGGCATTCTTCCGGAATAACAACAAGCGTAATGTACGCCTTGAAGCGTGGAATAAATCCGCGGGCTAGAGAATTCGGACTTTGCGTTTGCGGCGGAAGAGGAAAATATTCGCGCAGAACACCGCAAGAACTTTTATATTTAAGCGAAGCGACAGGTTTAGACGGAACTTCTCTTGTAAACGCAAGCAGGCTTTCAGCAAAAGTAGACGGGGCCGCAGTTCAAGACGGATTTCAGCTTTATCAGCACAATTTTATTTTAAGCGACCAAGGCGACTGGGCAATTGTTCAGCAAGGAATGAACACTCAAACCAAAACAGCACGCCGCTACCATTGGTGCTCGCAAAATTTAAATTCATTTATTGAAGAGCCGCATTCAGGAATTACAGGAGAAAACAAAGGCCTGATTTTAAATCTCACGGATTCTTCTGCAGCCAGCACAAGAAATTCAATTCTTGCACTTTCAAAAGAAAAGCCTGAAAAAATAATCGCCGAAATAAAATCCGTGCAAGAACTTGGACTTCCACAAAAAATTCAGCAAGAGCTTTTTGAAGACAAAACTGAAATCCAAATTCAAAATGAAAGGAGCATAACACTTCCTTCTCATCATAATGTTACAGAAAAAGATGTGGACTTAAAAAGGCTTGGCGCAGTTCTTGCAACCGCCTATGAAAGTCCTGCAAAAAATTTTGAAAGTCTTCTTTTAACTCCGGGGCTTGGTCCTAGAACATTGCAATCCTTGACTTTAATCAGCGAAGTAATAAATGGAACTCCAAGCAGATTCAAAGATCCGGCAAGATTCAGTTTTGCCCACGGCGGAAAAGACGGACATCCATTTCCTGTTCCGCTTAGAATTTACGATGAAAGCATAAGAGTTCTAGGAGACGCAATAGAAAAATCAAAGCTCGGCTACAATGACAAAAGCCAATGCATAAACAGGCTTCATGCGGCCGCTCTTCAGATAGAAAAAAACTGCGATCCAAAAGCTGACTTTGACAAAGCAATCAGCTATGAAAAGCAGAATTCAGTTCGCTGGGGCGGAAAAACAGTCTAGCGTTTGCTAAGCATTTTATTTACAAGAACAGTTCCAATAAACTGAATCAGCTCAACAAGCACAAGAATAACAACAACAGCCGCAATCATTACATCAGTGCGAAATCTTTGGTAACCGTATCGAATTGCCAAGTCTCCAAGTCCGCCACCGCCAATTGTTCCAGCCATCGCAGAATATCCAATCAAGTTTATAATTGTAAGCGTTATTCCTGAAATCACAGACGGAAAAGCTTCCGGAATAACAACTTTATAAATAATCTGCCAGTTTGTTGAGCCCATTGCTCTTGCAGCCTGAATCATTCCAGAATCAACTTCGCTTAAAGCAGTTTCTATTACACGAGCAACAAAAGGAGCAGCGGCAATGCTAAGCGGAATAATCGTAGCTTCTGTTCCAATACTTGTTCCCAGCATAAGACGTGAAAGCGGAAAAAGCACAATCATCAAAATGATAAACGGAAAAGAACGCAAGACGTTTACAATCCGGCTTAAAATCTGATTCAAAATTGGACGCGGAGAAATTCCAGTCGGATTTGTAATGTAAAGCAAAACGCCCACAGGAAAACCAAGCACAAGAGAAAATAATGTAGAAAAGAAAACCATTTCCAAAGTCTGCAAAGACGACTGTCCAACTAAAGCAAAAATCTGACTCATTTTTTTCCTCCAGAAATGTCTTCAACAAGAATGCCCTGCTCCCTTAAAAAATCAAGAGCCTTTTTTATTTCAGTTTTTTTGCCGGAAAAATCAACAAACAAAGCTCCAATGTCTTCATTCTTTATACGCTGAATTCCACCTGCCCTGATATTGAATTCCACATCGAACAGCTTTGCCATGCGGCTCAAAACAGGCTCTCCGGTTTTTTCTCCAATAAAATGAAGCTCAAACTGCCCGCCTTCATCAGACCAGCGCACAATTTCATCTTTTGAATTCGAAGAAATTCCTCTCATAAATTCTTTTGTAACTTCTGACTTAGGACAGCTGAAAATTTCCTTTACGCTTCCCTGCTCCACAATTTTTCCAGAATCAACAACCGCAACCTGCTCACAAGCATCGCGCACAACTTCCATCTGATGAGTAATCATTACAACTGTCAAATTCATTTTCTTTTGAATGTCGCGGATTAAATTCAAAATTGAAGTTGTTGTCTGCGGATCAAGAGCGCTCGTAGCTTCATCGCAAAAAAGAATATCAGGCTGAGTTGCAAGCGCACGGGCAATCGCAATTCTCTGTTTTTGTCCGCCGGAAAGTGTGCTTATAGGAGAAGCGGCTCTGTCTTCAAGTCCAACAAGCTTTAGCATTTCCTGAACACGCGGCTTTATAACTTCTTTTGGAGTTCCGCAAATTTCAAGAGGATAAGCAACATTTTTTTCAGCAGTCCTTGAACTGAACAGATTAAAATTCTGAAAAATCATGCCAATCTTTCTGCGGCGCAAAATAAGCTCGCGTTTTCCAAGGTTATCAACTCTGTCGTTGTCATAAAAAATTTCACCTTTGTCCGGCTTTTCAAGAAGGCTTATCAAACGCACAAGACTGCTTTTTCCAGCTCCGCTTTTTCCGATTATTCCAAAAATTGTATTTTCTGGAATATCCAGTGAAATTCCATTTACAGCGGCAATTTTTCCGTTTGGACCTGAATATGTTTTTTTCAAATTGTTAAGTTTAATCTGCATAATAAAATAATAGTGAAATTCAAGTTGTGCTACAAGAAGATTTTCTTTATAGCCAGCTATAGTTTTTTCTAATAAATCAGTATAACAATAAACTATCGTTAGTTTTTATTTAATTCCTGATTTTCCGCGCGCAATAAAATCCATTTTTCTAGCTTGGCGACGTAACGAATGGTCGGGAGTTTTTATATTTTCAATCTGCGCATTATACTGAATTCGCTCCTTACGTTCGTTAGCCCAAACTGGAATTTGAGGATGCAAATCGCCTTTTTTAACGTACTGCTCCCATTCTTCTGGCTCTGGAATTTCAAAGCTCATTTTTTCTCCCGTAACAGGATGAATAAACGCCAATGTTCTTGCATGAAGAGCAAGCCTATGAAAGGGGTCAGTTCTGGCCCTATAATTTTCGTCTCCGGCAAGCGGATAATGCCTTGAAGCCAAATGCGCCCTTATCTGATTTTTCTTGCCTGTATCCAAAGAAAGCTCAAAAAGCGTATGGGTTCTGCCCCGTAACACAACACTGAAATTTGTGCGTGCCTCGCAAGTTTCAGCCTTGTCATCAAGTTTTTTTGGAACATAGCCTTGATGGCACGCATTTTTTGCAAGCGGTTCATCTATAAGGCCAAAGTCCGGCAATTCAGGATGATTTCTTCTAGGATTTTCCGCAACAGCCCTGTAAAGCCTATCTGTAACCATAGTTTTCCAAGTGGACATTATTTTTTTCTGTACCCTTTCATTCAAGGCAAACATCATAACTCCGCTTGTGTCTCTGTCCAAACGATGCACAACAAAAGGCCGGTGACTTTCAGAAAAAGTTCCTTTTTTACGCATAATTTTTTCCAGAAGCTCAATCGCAGTGCGAGATTTGCTTCCCGGATAAGGAACAGAAAGAAGCCCAGAAGCTTTGTTTATAACAACAATATCCTTGTCCTCGTATAGAATTTCTATGCGTTCCTTTCCATAGTCGCTTTTATGCTCTCTCTTATATCTTGTGCTGGCTTTTACAAAATGCAAAGTTTCTTTCATATCTCTACTATATAAATAATCTGAATAAAGTTCAAACGTTGCGCACAAAGATAAAAAAACATTAGACATCAAATGCTAAGAATGATAATATTAGTACAACTAATTTTTATCGGAGCTAAAAATGGATTTGCCTTTAATCGATGTTGAAATTCCAGAGGGAACAACAGAAATAACAGGAACAACTTTTCACAACCACCGCATGGTTTCTTCTATAAAAATTCCAGAAAGCGTCCTTGTAATCGGAGAAAACGCTTTTGCTGACTGTGTAAATTTAAAGTCGGTTGTGCTTCCTCCAAATTTAATGGCAATCGGAAAACGTGCATTTTACAACTGCGCATCCCTTGAGTCCGTGGACATTCCGTCAAACATCACTACAATTGAAGAAGGAACTTTCGAAGACTGCACAGGGCTTCAGTCAATCGTCTTGCATGAAAACATTACTTCCATAAATGAAAAAGCATTCGCAAACTGCACCGGAATAAAAAACCTTGTTCTTCCAGACAACTTGATTTCATGCGCAAAATCAGCATTTCCAAACAGCGAAAAATATCTTCCAATCAACAAAAACTACAAATACGAAGACGGAATGATGTTCAACACATTTAACAGTATGCTTTTATTTTACAGCGGAAGCAAAAAAAATGTGGCGACTCCTAAAGGAATAAAAGGAATCGGAAGAAGAGCCTTTTTTGGAACAGACATGGAATCTGTAAGAATCAGGGAAGGCGTTATAAGCATCGGAGAAGAATCTTTTGTAAACTGCGGAAGCGAAACAAAAGTTATAATTCCAGAATCAGTAGATTTTATTGAAAACAGCGCATTCGGAACTTCTGTAAAAATATTCTGCAAAAAAGCTTCATACTCGGAAAACTGGTGCCGCAACAATCCAAACTGCGTTCAGCTTGAAGACGAAGAATTTTAATATTAGCCTACACTAACTTGTGTTTTTAATGTATATTTTAACCGGCAAAAAATTTTTCGGAGGAATATATGAAACACAAGAATCTACGGAATTCACTGGCAGCGGCAATTTTTATAGTTGCGTCAGGAATTTCAATAGCTGTAATGGCAGCCTGTTCAAAGCCAAAAGCTCTGCCAGACGGAACATTTTCTGGCAAAGCGGACGGAAGAAACGGCGCAATTGAAATCGCATTTTCTGTAAAAGACGGAAAAATCACTTCAACAGAAATCCTGAAAGAAGAAGAAACAGACTTTGCAAAACCCGCAATAAAGTCAATTCTTGAAAAATTCGCTTCCACAGGAAAAGCAGCCGGAATCGATACAGTTTCAGGCGCAACGATAACTTCCAAGGCAACTTTAGCGGCTTTGGAAAACGCAATAAATTCAGCCCACGGAAAAAAATCAGAGCAAGCAGAATACAAGGACACTTCATGCGACATTGTTATAATCGGAGCTGGCGGAGCTGGACTTTCTGCGGCAACAGAAGCTGCAAGCAAAGGCGCAAAAGTAATTGTCCTTGAAAAAATGGGAAACGCAGGCGGAAACACAATTTCTGCGACAGGCGGACTTAACGCAAGTGAAACTTCAATTCAAAAGAAACTTGGAATTCAAGACACAAACGAGCAGTTTTTTGAAGACACAATGAAAGGCGGACACTACAAGAACAATCCAGAGCTTGTGCGCAACATGACTGAAAAATCTGCGGAAACTGTAGACTGGCTTATTTCAATTGGCGCAGATTTGACTGATGTTGGAAAAATGGCAGGCTCAACAAACAAACGCACTCACCGGCCGCAAGGAGGAGCTGCTGTTGGCTCAAATTTGATTCCTGCTCTTGAAAAAGCCGCATTGAACGCTGGAGCAGAAATCCGCTATTCAAACAAAGTTCTTGACATAATCGAAAAAGACGGAAAAGCAGCCGGCGTAAAAGTTTTTGCAGGAAGCAATGAATACACAATCAGCGCAAAAGCCGTGATAGTTGCAACAGGAGGATTCGGCGCAAATCCGCAGATGGTCGTTTCCTACAAACCTGAACTTGAAGGATTTGGAACTACAAACCATAAAGGCGCAACTGGAGACGCATTCAGCTGGATAAAAAAATTCAATGCCGGTCTTACTCAGATGGAAGAAATTCAAACTCACCCGACAGTTGTTCCGGGAAACGGCACAATGATAACAGAAGCTGTCCGCGGAAACGGAGCAATTCTTGTAAACCGCGACGGAAAAAGATTCTGCACAGAAATGGCAACCCGCGATGTAATGTCAAAGGCCATTCTTGCGCAAAAAGGAAAAACTGCATTTCTTGTATTTGACCAGGATGTTCGCAAGTCTCTCAAGGCAATTGAAACTTATATAAAGAACGGACTTATTACCCAAGGCGAAACTGCAAAAGAGCTTGCAGAAAAACTTGAAATTCCAGCGGATGAATTTGAAAAGACAATGGCAGATTATGCGCAGATTCAAAAATCAGGAAATGACCCGCTTGGCAGAAAGGCTTCCGAAATGCCGCGACCGCTTACAAAAGCTCCGTTCTATGCTGTTGAAGTAGGGCCTGCTGTTCATCATACAATGGGCGGAATCACAATAAACACAAAGGCGCAAGTTTTAGACGCAGACAAAAATCCTGTTCCCGGACTTTATGCGGCTGGAGAAGTTACAGGCGGAATCCACGGCGCAAACCGTCTTGGAGGAAACGCAGTAGCAGATATTTGCATCTACGGAAAAATCGCTGCCGACACCGCGCTTGAAGAAATTAAAAAATAAAACGCAAGATTATCCGCTCTAGCAGGGTAATGACAAATAGGCAAAATCTTAACTGCCATTTCCAGACCTTGCATCATTCCCGTGTCCTAGACCTTGTGTCATTCCCGTACTTGATACGGGAATCTTCTATAAAAACAAAAATGCTCCAGATATTTTACCTGGAGCATTCTTTTTAACTTGAATATGTTAAGAAACTACTTTTTATATGGTTCTGTTGGCTTTTCAGTAACTTTTATATACTTAGTTGTTTTGGTTTCTTTTTCATCCTTAAATGTGTCAGTCAATTCTGAGCCAGAAATTATGTAAGTTTCTGACCAGCCTTCAGCTTCAAACTTTTCAGAATCCCATTTACCATTTTTATATTCATATATAGTAAAACCAGTTAAAGTCAATGTATTTCCGCTAGTTGTAAAAGTAAATTCAGTTTCTACGGAATATCCAACAGAAGAAGCATCCCCATTATCAACATCATCACTGTCAAAATATTTGTATGTTTTCCCAGTTGTGTCGCTAGTAAATTCGATGTAGGTTTTAGCGTATTTAGTAGAACCATCATCTTCTTCTACAGAAATCCAGTACGCTTTTTCTGTTCCGCTAATACCCAATGTTGAGCTAGACACATCATCATCGTCATCATCATCATCAGACTTACAGCCTGCAAATGCAAGCGCAAGGACCAT
>NZ_DBKJ01000067.1:0-1046 GCF_002297325.1 Treponema sp. UBA753
CCTTTACAATGCAGTTTTTTATATTTCCATAGTTGTATGTACAAATCATTCCTCCGCGGCTCATTCCACGGTCGCTAAGGTCTCCTGAATAAGTCTGATTAACAACAAGATTTTCAATTGTTCCGTAGTTGTCAAAAAAAAGACCAAACATCTGGCTGCCAAGTCCATCTTCTCTTTTTGTTATATTGTATGAAATTGTTTTTCCATTTCCATTAAATGTGCCCTTAAACGGCATATTGTTACTCTCTGCATAGTCGTCTGTAATTGATTTTACAAATCCAATCGGCTGCCAGTCATCCGCACAATCTGCCAAATCAACATCATCCGCAAGCGTAATCGTTATACCTTCAAAGTCGCTTCCGGCATTTACCAATTCACAAAGTTTTACCATGTCAGTGGAAGAAAGAACAACCAGTTTTTTATAAGAAGGCGTAGAATCAAATGCGGAAACTACAGGCTGTAAAGACAAAGAACAATCCGTGTTTTCACCTTTTTCAACAGTCGCGTCAGCAGTTCCCCAGCCAACAACAAGGTCGCCTTCATTAGAATCAAATGCTTTAGCTTCTATTATATACTCTCCGGGGTTAAGTTCATCAAATTCTATTACCCCCCCCGAAAACTCAGTTTTTTTGTCAACAATCTTAGAGTTCAAACTTATGGTTACAACAAATTTATCAGCCTTGTCCTGACTAAAAGAATAGCGCGCGCTTCCCGGCAAGACAACACGCACAGAGCCGCCTTCACCAGAAGAGCCGGACATATTCATGCACGAAGAAAGCACAAACAAAAATGCAAATAAAGCAGGAAAAATAAATTTCTTCATAAAATACCTCCAGTAGTTTTTATTCACAATACATATTTTATATTATGATTCAGTTCTTTTGCAAATGTCAACTTTTTACAAAAGAAATTTAATTTTTTTATATGCAACTGCCATTGTATATCTCATAAGTATCGTTTATGTCATTTTCAGGCTTGACCCTGCGATGTTTCTGAAAGAAACTCGGTTGATAATCTATTGAAAATTTCCAACAGATTCCTGACCG
>NZ_DBKJ01000067.1:1144-3106 GCF_002297325.1 Treponema sp. UBA753
ATGACACTTAAATTACTGTTCTTATCAAAACTCGACATTTGGGCAATTTAAGTAAAGTTTTCGCGAAGGAACGGTTCTTGGGACAAAAACACTCTGATTGTTGCGACCGCATGAGCGGGCAATTCTATAGTTACTTTGCAACAATCAGCGTGTAGCGCATTATTGCGTGATTTTGAACCAGGAAATCGTGACTGAAAGCCAGCTTTATGCTGAATGCATTTACAATGCGTTTGCCCTGATAATGACAGTAAAACATATTGAAATTATCCGCAATTTTTTTATAATAGCTAATGCACGGGGAGCTTGCTCAAAGCTTGCTGAGAGTAGGATGTATTCCTTGACCCGCAAACCTGATTTGGATAATGCCAACGTAGGGACTTGCTAAAAACAAACCTCTTTAAATTCAGCGTTGAATTATTCAAATGAACTTTTTAAAGAGGCCGATATGTTTAAAGAATGTCTTGATTCAGTAAGAAAAAATTCCCCGCTCATCCACAACATCACAAATTATGTAACAGTCAACGATGTTGCAAACGCAATTCTCGCAATGGGAGCAAGTCCGATAATGGCTGATGAAAAAAAAGAAGCCGCAGAAATAACTTCAATTTGCAGCGGTCTGAACATAAACATCGGAACGCTCAACCGCAACACAATAAGAGCCATGTTTGCAGCCGGAAAAAAAGCGCAGAGCCTGAGCCACAAAATTCTGTTAGATCCAGTTGGAGCCGGAGCAAGCACGCTTAGAACAAAAACAGCCCTTTCACTTATAAGCAAAATCAACTTTGACGTAATCCGCGGAAATATTTCAGAAATAAAAACTCTTGCAACCGGAAGCGGAAAAACAAAAGGCGTGGACGCAAACATTGAAGATGCAGTTTCAGAAAGCAACCTTGAAGCCGCTATTGCATTTGCAAAAAATTTCGCGGAAAGACAAAACTGCGTTGTCGCAATCACAGGCGCAATCGATTTAGTTTCAGACAGAAAAAAATGCTTTGTCATCAGAAACGGCAAACCGCAGATGGGG
This sequence comes from Treponema sp. UBA753, assembly GCF_002297325.1. Classification (NCBI taxonomy): domain Bacteria; kingdom Pseudomonadati; phylum Spirochaetota; class Spirochaetia; order Treponematales; family Treponemataceae; genus Treponema; species Treponema sp. UBA753. The sequence continues at coordinate 2,169 of NZ_DBKJ01000067.1, forward strand.
CGCATAACGGGAACTGGATGCCAGCTAAGCGGAATTATGACAGCTTTTATTTGCGCAGGAAAAAACACACTTGAATCTAGCGCGGCGGCAGTTTGTGCAATGGGACTTGCCGGTGAAATCGCATGGAAAAAAATGCAGGAAGGCGACGGAAATTCAACTTACAGAAACAAAATCATAGACGCGCTTTTCAACATGACAGGAGAAGAACTTGAAGCAGGCGCAAAATATGAAATCCGCTGAACTAAAAAATTCTCTTTTGCTTTATGCCGTTACAGACAGAGCTTGGCTTGGAAAAAATTTCTGCTGCGAAACTTTATGCGATGCTGTTTTGCAGGCAATCGAAGGCGGCGCAACTTTGGTTCAACTTAGGGAAAAAGAACTTTCAGAAAAAGAATTTTTAGACGAAGCATTCAGCATAAAAGAAATTTGCACTTCAAAAAAAATTCCTTTAATCATAAATGACAATGTGAAAATCGCAAAAGAAACAGACGCTTTCGGAGTTCACATCGGGCAAAGCGACATGGAATTAAAGGAAGCAAGAAAAATTTTAGGCGCAAAAAAAATAATCGGAGTTTCGTGCCAGACAGTTGAACAAGCTTTGCAGGCAGAAAAAAACGGAGCGGACTATCTTGGAGTTGGAGCAGTTTTTTCAACATCCACAAAAACGGATGCAGACAATGTTCCGCTTTCAACTCTAAAAGATATTTGCCAGTCTGTAAAAATTCCTGTTGTCGCAATAGGAGGAATTTCTCTGCAAAACATGAGCCAGCTTAAAGGCAGCGGAATCGCAGGAGTTTCAGTTATAAGCGCAATTTTCGCACAGCAAGAAATCAAAAGCGCAACAAAAGAACTCAAGGCTTTAGCAAAAAAACTAATAGACTGAAATATTTTATTGTCATTCCCGTGCTACGGCACTGCGATGTTTACGCAGTAAACTC
>NZ_DBKJ01000067.1:3233-5466 GCF_002297325.1 Treponema sp. UBA753
ACATTAAATTATAAAACTCGAATTTCTAAAACAAAGCGACAACTGGGAGCACCACTTTTGCCGCTATAAAAAATAATGATTGTTTTCAAACCATGGAGGTAAAAATGAAAATTGCATTAACAATCGCTGGATCTGATTCTAGCGGAGGCGCCGGAATTCAAGCAGACATCAAGACAATGACAGCGAACGGAGTTTACGCAATGAGCGCTGTTACTGCATTGACTGCCCAAAATACAACTGGCGTAAAATCAATTTTGGAGTCCACGCCCGAATTTCTAAAAGACCAGCTGGACTGCGTGTTCACGGACATTTTTCCGGACGCTGTAAAAACCGGAATGGTCTCTTCTGTGCCGCTTATCAAAGTAATTGCAGACCGCCTGAAATTCTACAACGCAAAAAACATTGTCATTGACCCTGTCATGGTTTCAACAAGCGGATTCAAGCTGATTTCCGATGACGCTGTAAAAACATTATGCGACGAGCTTTTTCCGCTGGCAACTGTAATCACTCCGAATATTCCGGAAGCTGAAATTCTTTGCGGTAAAAAAATTTCTTCAGAAGAGCAAATGGAAGAAGCCGCAAAATCAATAAGCGAAAAATTCAATATCGCAGTTCTACTAAAAGGCGGACACAACTTGAACGACGCAAACGATTTGCTATTTCAAGACGGAACAGAAAAATGGTTCAAGGGCAAAAAAATAAACAACACCAACACGCACGGAACAGGCTGCACACTTTCAAGCGCAATAGCTTCAAATCTTGCAAAAGGAAAAAGCCTTGAAGTTTCAGTTCAAAAAGCAAAGGACTATATTTCAGGCTGCCTTGGAGCAATGCTAGACCTTGGAAAAGGAAGCGGTCCGATGAACCACGCATTCAGAATAAACGGAGAATACTAAAATGAACATAAAATCAAAAGAATTAAACATGGCATTAATTTGGTTTGGAGCCGGAGTTTCAATCGCTGAAATTATAACAGGAACATATTTTGCGCCGCTGGGATTTTCAAAGGGAATACTCGCAATTCTTTTAGGACACATCATCGGATGCGCGCTTTTGTTTCTTGCCGGAAGCATAGGCTCATTTTCAAAAAGAAGTTCAATGGAAACAACCAAGGGAAGCTTTGGAATTCTTGGAAGCAAATTTTTTGCGCTCCTGAATATTCTTCAACTTACAGGCTGGACTGGAATTATGATTTACGACGGCGCGCTTTCAATAAACGGAATTTTTAAAAACGGAAAATGGCTCTGGGCAATCGTAATCGGACTTTTAATAGCCGCCTGGATTTTTATTGGCATAAAAAATGTAAGCAAGCTAAACATCGCATCATTGTCCGCCCTTTTTATTCTTACAGTTGTTCTGTGCAAAATAATTTTTTTCAGCGGAAACAATTCAGTTGTAAATTCCACTCAGGAAGAAGCAATGAGTTTTGGAGCGGCAATAGAACTTGCGGCCGCAATGCCATTGTCTTGGCTTCCTTTAATCAGCGACTACACAAAAGAAAGCAACAAGCCTGTAGTGTCTTCACTTTTGAGCAGCCTTGTCTACGGAGCAACTAGCTGCTGGATGTACCTGATTGGAATGGGAGCTGCAATCTTCACTTCGGAAACAGACATTTCACTCATTCTCTTAAAGTCAGGACTTGGCTGGGCAGCGCTTGTAATCGTAATTCTTTCAACTGTAACAACAACATTTCTTGACGCATTTTCAGCAGGAATTTCATTTGAGACAATTTCTTCAAAGCCAAACGGAAAAACTGTCGCGCTGATTGTAACTACGCTCGGCACAATAGGAGCGGTTTTCCTTCCGATGGACAACATCACGAATTTTTTGTATTTAATCGGATCGGTCTTTGCCCCGATGATTTCAATTCAGATTGCAGATTTCTTTGTCCTGAAAAATGACAGTTCAGCAAAAAAAATCGACCTGCAAAAAGCCGTAATCTGGGTTTTGGGATTCGCGCTTTACAGAATTTCATTGAGCTGGAATTTTATCCTCGGAAACACGCTGCCTGTAATGCTCATAATTTTTGCCGTAACAGTCGCCGCCGGAAAAATCTTGAGCAAGAAAAAATAACGCAAACTGAAAGTATGTAATTTCTACAAACGTTATAATAACGCAAGCAAAACAATGCACAAAATGCAACACAAACTTGCTTACATTGCACTTTACGCATTTTATTTTCAGTGTTAAAATCAAATCATTATCTTAATTCTGACTTTTTACAGGAGATTTT
>NZ_DBKJ01000099.1:0-8052 GCF_002297325.1 Treponema sp. UBA753
GGAAAAATCCCGGATGAGTGGACGACAAGGCAAATTAGATATTTGTTTGAAATTCGAGATGAGCGAAATTATAAACCTCTTTCTGAAGTAAATCTAATTTCAGTTTATACAGATAAAGGCGTTTTGCAGCATAACGATATTGAACAGACCACAGGAAATAAAGCACAAAATGCCGATGGATATAAGCATGTTTATAAAAACGATTTAGTTGTAAATATAATTCTATGCTGGATGGGTGCTTTGGGAATATCTGATTTTGATGGAGTAACAAGCCCTGCTTATGATGTTTATTCTCCTAAAAACTTAGATTTAATCTTTCCGAAATATTATCATTATTTATTCAGAACTCCACAATTTAATGGAAAATGTTATACAGAAGGTCGTGGAATTATGCAGATGCGGTGGAGAACTTATTCTTCAGAATTTAAGTCTATAAAAGTACCTTTTCCTCCGCTTTCCGAGCAGACAAAAATCGCAGGCTTTCTTGACAAGAAATGCGCCCAGATTGATTCGATAATCGAGGAGTCAAAAAAGTCGATAGAAGAGTACAAGGCATGGAAGCAGTCCGTTATTTTTGAGGCGGTTACCGGGAAAAACTTAAGCTGCAAAAAGAAAAACAGCGGAATTGAATGGCTCGGCGAGATTCCGGAAACGTGGGAAGTGCAAAGGTTAAAATCATATTTTAACTTTAAAAAAGGATTGCCGATTACAAAAGAAAATTTAAAAGATTCTGGAATTTCAGTTATTAGTTATGGTCAGATACATTCTAAAAATAATAATGGAGTTTCAATTTGTAATGAATTAATTCGATTTGTAGATAAATCTTATTTGAAATCTAATTCAGAATCACTTGTAAAGAAAGGCGATTTTATTTTTGCGGATACTTCTGAAGATTTAGAGGGCTGTGGAAATTGTGCATATGTTAATTCTGATGAAATTATATTTGCTGGTTATCATACAATTATTTTTTCATCAAAGTATCAGAATGAAAATAAATATTTGGCTTATTTATTTTTAACAGATGCTTGGAGAACACAAATTCGATGTAATTGTTCAGGGGTAAAATTATTTAGCATTACAAAGAAAATACTTTCAAAAGTAAGTATTATTCTTCCCCCGATTTCCGAGCAGGAATCCATCGCAAAATTCCTGGACAAAAAATGCGCCCAAATCGATTCCCTTATTTCAGAAAAACAGTCGCTCATAAAAGACCTTGCCGAATACAAGAAATCCCTGATTTTTGAAGCCGTAACCGGAAAAAGGAGAGTGTAAAATATATTTACTATCACTGTTTATTGTTAAAAGTAATTGAATTTTTGCGTAAATTTTGCAAAAATGGTGTTAATTTTTGCTTTTTCTGGCGATAATACAGAAGAGGTTTGTTATGATTATTGATTTTTCCATTGCAAATACATATTCAATCAGTGAGAAGCAAACGGTTAGTTTTCAGCCTTCCGGTTATGACGAGGCGGATTCTCTTCACTATATTGAAGTTGGGGGAACAAAGTTATTGAAAATGGCCTGTGTTTACGGGGCGAATGCCGCAGGCAAGTCAAATATTGCGCTTGCGCTAAGATTTTATCTTAACTTTATGATTTATTCTTTCTACAGCAGCAGGCCGAATTCAGAGATTCCTTTAATTCCTTTCCTTTTTACAGATGAGCAGATGGACTCTATTTGCGGAGAATTTGATTTGAATTTCTTTGTGTTGAGCAGCGAGGAAAGCCGGTATGTGAAATACAGCTACCGCTTGAAAATGAACCGTAAAAAAATTGTAGAGGAGTCATTAAGCTATTATCCTAAGAAACTTCCTAGGCTTATATTTAACCGCACAGAGAATAATATCGAATGGGGAAGCTCCGTAAAGGGCGCTAAAAAGTCTGTTGAAGATATTGTTATGCCGAACTGCACTGTCATTTCTGCCAGCTCTAAAACAAATCTTACAGTAATCAAGGATGTGTTCACTTATATTGCAGCTAGGTTTAAAGATTATATCGGAATTTTCCCGGACGGAATTTCTCAAGATATTTTAAAAAGACTTGATGAAGACGATTCGTTCAACAAAAAGGCTGTCGGTTTTTTGTCGTATTCAGATTTCGGCTCAATTTCCAATATTAAGGTTGAAACTGCAAAAAAAGAAAGTGTTAATCCAAATGATGATACTGCGGAAAAAAATGTAACTCGCCGCGCGACAGTTTTTCATCAATATAATGGCAGAAATTATCCTTTGCCTTTGGGCTTTGAGTCTTCCGGCACAATCAGACTGCTTGAACTTATAAAACCGCTCGTAGACTCTTGTGCAACTAGCATGGCAATAATCGACGAATTGGAATCTTCATTGCATCAGGATTTAGTTGAAGCCTTCTTGCGGTTATTTCTTGAATTGTCAAAAGACTCACAGCTGTTGTTCACAACCCACAATCAGGAACTGCTTGACTCTGGCTTGTTGCTGGATGATGAAGTCTGGTTTTGCGGCAAGACTGAAAAAGGAAACAGTGTTTATGATTCCATATCTGATTATTCAGGATTAAGGAAAGAAACTTCCAGAAAAAAACTGTATCAGGCTGGAAAATTTGGGGCCTTGCCTAATATTGATATTCAAAAGTTAAAGGATTTGTTCAATGGGCAGTAATATCAAATACAGAGCCAGAAAAAATAAGCCTGCTCAGAAGACAATGCTGCTGGTAGTGGAAGGCACAACAGAAAAGATATATTTTGAGCGTTTAAAAGGTTTTGAAAGATATTCTTCCTTGAAAATTCGGCCCGATCTTCCAAAGCATAGCAATTTAAGAACTTTATTGGATTATGCCAAAGAAGAGCAGAAATCAGGAGCTTATGATTATGTCTGGCTTGTTTTTGACAGGGATGTTCTGCTAACGCAAAAACTTCCGAAAGCGACATTGGACTTGATTAACAATCCTGACAAATTAAAGGGGCAGGGAATTGAAGTTGCAGATTCCATGCCTTGTTTTGAAGCATGGTTTTTATTGCATTATGTCCTGCCAAAACAGAATTATAAGAATCAAGATGTTTTAATAAAAGAGCTATGCAAATATATTTCTGGATATTGCAAGAAACAAGAATGGCTTGAAAAAAATGATATATATAAGCTCTTGAAGAATAATTTAAATGTTGCGTTAGAGAATGCAAAGCTATTGCGGGTTAGAAATCAAGATTCATATTCTGGTGATTATACTATGTGCAATGTGGATTTGCTTATTGATGAAATACAGAATTTGGGTAAAAAATAGGTTTAATTATGCCGGACACAGAAAAACAGTTTGAAGCAGACATTGAAAAATACTTAATCTCACAGGAAGGCGGCTGGACAAAATGCATTGATGCCGGCTACAGGGCCGGAAATGCCGACGGCTACGCGCTTGATATTGCGACCTTGATTGGATTCGTTAAGGATACTCAGCCAAAAGCCTGGGCGCGCTTTGAAAAAATGAATCCTGACAGCACGGAGCATAAGTTTTACCAGAGCTTTGAGGACGCGGTCAATAATGACGGAATGGTTTCTGTTCTGCGGCACGGATTCAAGCATTTGGGAATTGAATTCAAGGTGTGCTATTTTAAGCCGGAAAATGCGCTGAACCAGACTGCGCTTGAGCATTATAAGCAGAATGTGTGCCATTGTGTGCGCCAGTGGCATTATTCCACAGAAAACAATAACTCTGTTGACCTTATGCTTGCCGTGAACGGAATTCCGCTTGTTGCGGCCGAGCTTAAGAATCAGCTTACGGGGCAGAGCACGGACAATGCGAAAATCCAATGGATTAACGACCGCGACGCAAAAGAAAGCTGCTTCAAGTTCAATCACCGCGTTCTGGTTTTCTTCTGCGTTGATTTGTACAATGCCTTTATGGCGACAAAAAAGCCTGCAAAGGAAGACGATTTTCTGCCGTTCAATCAAGGCTCAAACGGAGCAGGAACTGACGGCGGCGCGGGAAATCCGCAGACTTTAGACGGCGACTATGTAACTTCATATATATGGAAAGAAGTTTTTCAGAAAGACAAGCTGCTGGAGCTTTTCCAGAAGTTCATTCATTTTGACAGGCACGAGGAAACTTTTATAAACGGCAATGGCAAAGAGGAAACTAAGCTTGTAAAAAGAATTATATTTCCGCGCTATCATCAGCTGGACGTTGTGCGTAAGATTATCGCCGATGCAAAGGAAAACGGCAGCGGAAAAAACTATCTGATTGAGCACAGCGCAGGCTCTGGAAAGAGCAACAGCATTGCCTGGATAGCTTACCGTCTTGCCTCTCTTTTTGATGACAATGACAGGCCGATGTTCAATTCTGTAATAATCATCACAGACCGCAAGGTTTTGGACCAGCAGCTTCAGGAAACTGTTTCCGGCTTTGACCACACGCTTGGAAGCGTAATCGCTATTGATGACAAGACCGAGGTGGACGGCGAGCGGAAATCGAAAGCCCTTAGAAATGCAATCAACGACGGAAAGCGCATAATAATCACAACCTTGCAGAAGTTTCCTGTTATCTACGAGCAGGTGGAAGGAACGGAAGGCAAAAAGTTCGCTGTTATTGTTGACGAGGCTCATTCAAGCCAGACTGGCGACAGCGCAAAGAAGCTTAAAATCGCGCTTGCAGACAAAACCGATGCTCTTAAGGAGTGGGAGGCAATAGAAGCGGAGGCTGAGGAAAAGTCAGATGACAGAGAGGACGAGCTTATAAGGGAAATGGCTTCCCATGGAAACCACAAGAATTTAAGTTTCTTTGCCTTTACCGCCACTCCAAAAAACAAGACGCTTGAAATGTTCGGCCAGAAGCAGACAGACGGAAGCTACAGGCCGTTCCATATCTATTCAATGAGGCAGGCCATAGAAGAAGGCTTTATCATGAATGTCCTTGAAAACTATACGACATATAAAAACTGCTACAAGATTATTCAGGAATCTCCGGATGATCCGCAGGTCTTTGCGTCAAAGAGCGCAAAACTTATCAGGCGTTATGAAGAGCTGCATCCGCATAACCTGCAGCAGAAAGCGCAGATTATTGTTGAAACCTATATGGACAGGACTCGAAACGCGATCAACGGACGCGGAAAAATGATGGTTGTTACCGCAAGCCGCCTTGCTGCCGTCCGCTATTTTCATGAGATAAAACGCTACATAGAAAATGAGGCAAAAAAAGACGAGGCGTATAAGAACCTTGAAATTTTCATAGCGTTTTCAGGAAGCCTGAAAGACCCGGAAGACCCTGCCGAAACGGAATACAAAGAAAGCTCGATGAACAAAGACCATAACGGAAATTCTGTTTCAGAAGCGCAGACAAAGCAGGTTTTCCATAACGAAGGAAACATTCTTATTGTAGCGGAAAAATATCAGACAGGATTCAGCGAAAGCTATCTTCATACGATGATTGTTGACAAGAAGCTCCGCGATGTAAAGGCTGTGCAGACTCTTAGCCGCCTGAACCGGACTTGCGACGGAAAGGAAGACACTTTTGTTCTGGACTTTGTTAATACAAAAGAGCAGATTCTTGAGGCGTTCCAGCCGTATTATCAGACAACAGAATTAAAGGAGGAGCTGAATAAAAACCTGATTTACAAGACGCAGAAAATGCTGCGCAGCTACAAGATTTACAATGATGAAGATATTAAAAACGTTACAGACATCTATTTAAAAGAAAAAAAGAATCCTTCACGGCAGGCAATGATTACAAACGCCTTGAAGCCTGTTGTTGACGGCTACAACGGCCTTAACCAGGAGCAGCGTTACCAGTTCAGAAAACTGCTTCGCTCGTTTGTAAAATGGTACAACTTTATTGCCCAGATAATCCGTATGTTCTCCAAAGACCTGCACCGCGAGTATCTGTTCTGCAAGTATCTTGAAAAACTTGTTCCGCAGGACAAGGAGACAATGATTGATATTACGAGCAAGATTAAGCTTGAATATTATAAGCTTGAAAAGACATTTGAAGGCGCTGTTGAGCTGAAGAAAGAGAACGGCGTTATTGAGCCGCAGCGGATAAAAAACAGTGTGGGCGAAAAGGAAAAGAAAACTCCGCTTTCAGAAGTCATAAAAAAGATAAACGAGGAATTCGGAGCAAAATTTACAGAGCGCGACCGCGTTATTTTTGAGGATGTCTACAACACAATGAGGCAGGACAAGAAACTGATGCAGTCGGCGCGCTCAAACGGCCGTCAGATGTTTGAGAACAATATAATGCCCAAGTCGTTTGATGACACTCTCCAAAATTCATACATGGAAAATATGGAAGCGTATCAGTCCTGGTTCGAGGACAAGCAGAAATACGAGTTTATGAAAAAGATGATGGCTGAGGCCTTGTACAAGGCGTTTATAAAAACAGCAAATTAGTTGCTTTCCCCCTGGGAACTTGCAAAGAACAAGGAAAACTTGGTGAAAATTCTTCCTCTGCAATAGGATCTTTTATGAATTCTGTTTGGACTGTAAAAAATGTAAAACCTCTAAATGGATATAGATTGCTTCTCACGTTTGAGCAAGGCGTAAAAAAGATTTTCGACATGAAGCCTTATTTGGAATACCCGATGTACAAACCTCTTGCGGATGTTTCGTTGTTTAATTCTGTTTGTACTAATGGTCAGACTGCTGTCTGGAATGATGACATAGATATTGCGCCAGAAACACTGTACGAAAATGGAGTTCTATATATAGAAAACTGAATTTCCCCTGCAAATCCGCTAAAAATATGTTATAATTTTCTTTGAGAATGAAATTCTTAAATTGAAAGTATGCAAAGCAATGTCTGGAGAAATTATTGAACCTGATGATTAATAGCGTAGGAGAAAAATAATGAGATTTGCTGTTTACGGTTTCTTTTTTGAACAGGCATTTTCTTTCAATGGTTTTAATTTTGAACCTAAAAAATATCATTTGCCATTTTGGGACGAAGTGAAAGTTTCAAAAGATAAGTATCATTATAATCTTACAGGCTATATTGAAACAAATGAAACTGATGCAAATGAATTCATTTTTTATATGCAGCCTGTATTAACGTTTGTGCAGCAGCAAGATGTAATTATTAAGCTGATAAAAGATGAAAACTGTATAAGTGATTCGTATGAAGCTGATTTTGAACGACGAGGTGCAAGTGCCCCTTTTTCAATGTATTTTGATATTCAGAAAGAAATTGTAGAGAAACTTTATTTAAAGCTTATAGATAAAAATGACTTGTGTAATATGAAAAAAGGTTCTGTTTTTGACACTGAACATAATTCAGAATTTAGAAGTTTGGTTTACAAAGTTACAGAACCATTTCATATGCGCAGACCGTGTATAGAAATAACATATTTTTTATGTTTTTCTGGACTAGAAGCTTTTTGCAAGCAGTTTTTGAAATCATATTATCCTAATATAAAGATTGAAAAAGAAGCAGGCAGAAATATTGCGCAAATGCTTGAAAAACTAAATATAAACTATATCCAATTATATACTGCTGATATGAATTATAATTTGAAGAAAAAAGAATTTTCAAAAGAAGATTTTTTAAGATTATCGTTGTCAACATATTCAAATTTGAGAAATAAATTGTTCCATGAGAATTTGTTTGTTGCGGAAACTGAATCATCAAATATCAAGGATAATAATAAATATCCGAAATCTGAAGTCCGAATTACAGATTATGAATATTATCTGCGAAGGCTGTGCAATGCGGTTATTCTAAAATATATAGGCCTTCAAAATACAAAATTAGACTGTTCAAAGTGGCATACAAGATTTCCATTGATAAAGTAAAGAAATCCGCTGAAAATCAGAAAAGAGATTGAGTCAACGGCTTTTTCAAAAGTCAATGTTGTTACAGAAAGTTCTTTGGAATCTTCCTCTGAAGAAACTGACGAAAATGAAGTTTCCGCATAGAACATCATTCTAGTTTTTGCCGTCGGCGGAAGTTGCTGTTTGCAAGCTGCTTCTGCTGGCGGTGATTTTTTTTACTAAGGACATGCTATAATTTATCAGATAGGCGATAATGGCAGAAAATAAAATATTCAAAAAAATAACCCAAAAATATCAACTGTTCATCTTTTCGCACCTTATTATTAATA
>NZ_DBKJ01000022.1:0-4905 GCF_002297325.1 Treponema sp. UBA753
TCCCGGACTGAAAGAAAAATACGTCCGCACTTACGGAAACGCCTACGAAGTTACAAGCCCGGAAAACGGCCGCCTGATGCGGATCATCACAAGCGAATGTCAGAAAAACGGAATCGAGTGGCGGCTAGAAAAAGTGTTTGAATACATGAACGCTTTTCCGCAAGAAAAATTGGATGCCGCGCAGGGAATGTTTGAGTTTTAGAAGATTTAGTCTATATTCTTTAATTCAGATATACTTGTAGTAAAATCATATATTTGATTATTTGTGGAAGTAACAGAAACACAGATGCAAAAATTGTCGCCTGCTTGCCATGTGTTTGTAGAAAAGGAATTGTAATTATCAGATGATGTTATGCAATAATAGTAAGGGCTATTGTAGCTTTCTTGTTTGTAGAAAATATTTAAGGCTGGTGTAAAATAAGTACCTGACGAGCTTGAGTCTGTTCGGTATTTGTAGCATCCATTTTCTTTGTAATTTGAAATTACATCATCCCAGTCTATTATTGCTTCATATTTGACTCCTGTGAATTTATTTTCTATGCTTATTGATTTAACTTTTATAATAGGGTTTTCTCGATTACTATAATTTCCTGATGCCCATGCCGCAGCGTATTTATCTATTCCCTTTATACTATAACTACTTCCACCAGCAACCGATCCTCCGCCCATATTACGTAAAAAATAGTCTACAGTAAGATTTTCTGGAATATCTCCATAAGCCTCTGGGCCTTTTAGTCCATTTTGCGATGCTACGAGAACTGTCTGCCCATTTAGGTCGAAATGCAATTCTGCTTTTATTTTTATTCCAGGAATATCTGCGTATTTTAAGATTTCTCCGTCATTTGTTGTTAAAGTCGCTGTAACTGTATAATCAGCTGTATTGATGGTGCATCCTACCCATCTACCCCAAAGTTCATTTTCTTGAGAATCTTCACAGCCAATATGCATTTTGCCAACAAACAGGAACATGCTTTTTTCCACATCATTTGAAGCTTGCCAAGTAGCAGTTCCTGTAAATCCTGTTTCTGAATTAACATAATGGAAAAATTCCTTTTCTTCTGTTTCTTCATTATCATCACTGCTGCTTCCACCGCTAGAACAACTTGCTAAAAAAATAATTTGAATAAGGCAAAGAAATAGTTTAAGCATTTTTGATTTCATAAAAACTCCTTTTTAATAGCGTAATACAAGAATAAAACACTACAATTAACGTGCTTATTTTCATTATATACGCTGTATGTAGGTTTGTAAAGTATTTTATACGCAAAATGAAGTATTCATATAAAATATGGATTCAGTATTTAAGCAAATGCTAAGAAATGAAATGGAATTTCAAGATATAAAGGTAAAGGAATTGGCTCTTCGCACTGGAATTTCGCAAAGAACCTTGGAAGGCTATATTGGCATGCGGGGTTCTATTCCTCCAGCAGATGTTGCTGTAAAAATTGCAAAGGCATTGAATGTTTCTGTCGAATATTTAGTTACTGGAGAAAGTGAAAAAGCAAATAGGGAAAATGCAAGCAATATGTTTGAACTTTTTTCATCTGATAAAAAATTTCTCTTAAAAGACATTAGTGATGTTTTAAGTAAATTTGAAATAAAAAAAATACAGTAAAAAACTTTACTGTATTTTAATGGCAAACTTTACTCCTTGTATTCCGCACCGTGGTCACGGCTGCCTACAAGCGGACTGTTGAGTACGCGGAATTTTCTTTTTGTTTCCCAAATGTTGCAAAGTTTTTCAAAATTTTTGTCTGGCTCTAAAAGCAGTTTTGCAAGCTCGTCAAATTCGTAAAGTTCCTTTTCACTTAAAGAGTCCAGTCTTCCGTCCATGAATTCTGGCAAAAATGAAAAAGTAAGTTCATTGTTCATAAGCGCATGAAAGTCGTAAACTAGATAACGAGCGAGGGCTGGAATTCCGCAAGTTCCTTTTCCGTCTGCATACAAAAATTTTTTTCCGTCTGATTTTCCGTATCTAACTGCAATCCAGCTTTCCGCTGCCCAGTTGAATTTTTCGTGCGGAATATCGTACTGGCGGATTTCCATTCCAGCTTCTTCGTAAAATCCGTCAGCGTCAAATGTAATCCATCTGTTTTCTTTTTCGCAAAAATACTGATTTATCCAGTGATCCATGCTGATTCCATTTTTGAAATACGGAGCAAAACCTGCTCGGCTTCTTGCAGGAATTCCTTTCGCCTTTAAAATCGCGCTCATAAGAACTGAAACGTAGCGGCATGTTACGACAATTTTGCTTTCCACGTCTCTGTCTTTTGTGAATCCACGCTCGTCAAGCCTGAAAAGTTCTGCTGCCATTGCGGCTGCGGTTATAAGCAAATCGTCGTGGCATCTGGGAGCGAACCAAGGATAGCGTTTCATGTCGCCGTACAAAAGCATTGCATTGAAATTTGTGTTGCCTTCTTTCAGAGTAACTCTGTGAATAACTTGAGAGCAAACAAGTCGTCCTAACTGTGCAATGTCATCTGGTAATGTGCGAAAATATTGCGCATATAATCCTGAATACGTGAACGCTCCAGTTTTTCTGTAATGCTCTAAAATTTTTTCTTTCATAAAAATCCTCCACGTCCATATTATTAGAATTAAAAAAAATCTTCCTGATAAATTTTGCGCATTTTTGTTCTCTTTCAGATTGAATCCTAAACGCAAAATTTATAGAATTGCTTTATGATTCTGAATGTTTTAGCTGTTGCGGCTGGTGGAGCGGCGGGAAGTGTTTTGCGTTATCTTTTTACTTTGATTCCAGTGAAGGCTGTTTTTCCGTTCCAAACTTTTGTGGTGAATATGCTTGGCTGCTTCGCGATTGGTGTTGTTACAGCATTGGCTTCTGTTGCGGCGCAAAAATTTTCTGTAAGATTCGGACCGATTCTTGTGCTTTTTTTGAAGACTGGAATTTGCGGCGGATTTACAACTTTTTCCACATTTGCGTTGGAAAGCGCGAATTTTGTTTCGGGCAAGAATTTCTTTATGGCGGCTGTTTATGCTTTTTCAAGTTTAATTTTAGGAATTCTTTGCGTTATTGCTGGACAGAATTGTATTCGGTAGAAAATAATTCTAGAAAATGTGGCATGGGATTGGACTTGAGCGGAGAAAGGAAAGCGGCTGGAGCGAAAACGCAACCCAGGAAAGTTGCCCTAATTTAAAAAATCTGAAGGTTCGACAGTTTTTTTCTTTTCTGCTATGATTTTCGTATGAAAAGCGATTATCTTACTTCAAAGCCGGCGTTTTACGCGCTTTTTGTTTTTTCACTTCCGATTATAATTGGCAATTTGTTCCAGCAGCTTTACACGATGGTCGATTCGGCGGTCGTTGGGCGGTTTGTGGGCGAGCAGGCTCTGGCGGCGGTCGGCGCGTCTTATTCGCTTACGGTTGTTTTTATCTGCGTGGCGATTGGCGGCGGTGTCGGCTCTTCGGTGATTGTAAGCAAGTATTTTGGCGCGCGCAATTTTTCTGCGATGAAGACGGCGGTCAGCACTGCGTTTTTGACGTTTCTGGGAATCAGCGTTCTTCTTGGCGCGGTGGGAATTGTAATAAACCGTCCGCTTCTTGTGCTTTTAAAGACTCCTTCAGACGCGCTGGACATGGCTCTTGTCTATCTGCGGATTTATTTTCTGGGCCTGCCGTTTTTGTTCATGTACAACGTGATTTCCTCGATGTTCAATGCGATTGGAAATTCGCGGATTCCGCTTGTCTTTCTGATTTTTTCTTCACTTCTGAATGTCGCGCTGGACTTTCTGTTTGTGGCGGTGTTTAAGACCGGCGTTGCAGGAGCGGCGTGGGCCACGCTGATTGCCCAGGGGCTTTCGTGCGTTCTGTCGTTCGCGGTTTTTATGCGCACGCTTGGGAAATTCAAGGATTCAGATGATGGCGTTGCGACGGCCGAAGAAACTTCCGACGGCGCAGTCTTAATGTCTGGCGGCACAAGTTTTTGTGGCGGCAGTCTGAGCCGCGGCGGTTACAGGAAATTCAGATTGTTTGACGGACGCGAGCTTTCATCAATGGCGAAAATCGCGATTCCTTCCATATTACAGCAGTCCACCGTTTCTATCGGGATGATGCTGGTTCAGTCCGTGGTGAACAGTTTCGGCTCGGAGGCGCTTGCCGGATATTCTGCGTTCAGCCGCATTGCATCGATTGCGATTGTTCCTATGGCGGCGTTGAACAATTCAATGTCCTCGTACACGGCGCAAAACATCGGCGCTGGAAAACCTGAGCGTGTTGTAAAAGGCTATCATGCGGCAAATCTTATGGTCGCGTTTTTTGCGGTAACGCTCTGCCTGTGCATTGAGATTTTTTACCGTCCGCTCATTTCTCTTTTTATCGGAGCTGGTGGAAGTGAAACTGCCTTGCGGACAGGGCAAGCCGCGCTGCGCTTTGAAGGATTTTTTTACTGCTGGATAGGATTTAAAATGGCCTGCGACGGACTTTTGCGCGGAGCGGGCGACATGAAAGTATTTACGCTTGCAAATCTGATTAATCTTTCAATCCGCGTGGTTGTTTCAATTGTGTGCGCACCTCGCTTTGGAATTGAGTGGGTCTGGTATTCCGTTCCGATGGGCTGGTTCATGAACTTTGTGATTTCGTTCGCGGAATACAGGACGGGCAAATGGAAGAGAGGATTGGAAATAAAATGATTTGTTCGCCGGAATTCAGTGCCGTTTACAAAAAAACGCTGCTGTCAATTTTCATACTTGACCCTGCAATGTTTTCGTAGCAAACTCGGTCAACAATTCCTGTTTAGAAAAATGCCTGGTCATGCCAGGCAATGATAATATGAATCTTTTTTGTTTTTCCCAATATTAAAAAAATGTTAGATTTTTTGAATACGTGTGGCAGTTTCACTTTTTAGCCAATCAAGAACTTCGCCTAGATTTTCTTCCCGCACTCTTT
>NZ_DBKJ01000023.1:0-40304 GCF_002297325.1 Treponema sp. UBA753
AGAAACATCGCAGGGGCAAGCCCGATAATGATAGGAAAAAATAAAACTCGACATTCAGCCTATGAATTGAACTGACGGCTCATTTGCATTAAAATACAAAATCTATGGACAACGAATCAATTAAAAATATGCTTTTGGACATTCAGCCTTCAAATCTTGAATTCACTGTAACAATGACAGGCAAGGAAAGCAGCCGGGTAAACGGACTTTACAAGCCGGAAACAAGGGAAATTCTTCTTCACAACAAGAATTTCAAGACAGAAAACGAGCTTGTTTACACAGCAATCCACGAATACACCCATCATCTTATAAACGAAGAGCAGATAGAGCTTTCAGGCGGAAAAAATCCTCCCATAAAATCAAAAAGCCACACAAACTATTTCTGGGCAAAATTCCATGCGCTTTTGGACATTGCGGAAGAAAAAAATTACTACAAACTGGACGTTTCTCTTTCCCCGGAACTTGAGCAGCTTACAAAAGAAATCCGCGAAAAATACATTGAGCCGAACGGACACATAATGCATGAGCTTGGAAGAAGCCTTGTAAAAGCCCACGCGCTTTGCGAGCAGGCAAACATCCGCTACGAAGACTACTTGGACAGAATTCTTCAGATTCCGCGGACAACGGCAAAGAGCGCTTCAAAAGTCGGCTTGCTTCCGGACGAAGACTCTGCACTCGGATTCGACAACATGAAAATTGTAGCGGCTTGCAAAAAGCCTGACGAAAAAGCAAAGGCTGTGGAAGCAATTAAAAGCGGAAAAAGCCCGGACAGCGTAATTGCCATGATGAAGAAAAAGGCAAAAGAAATCGACCCAAAAGAAAAGCTTGAAAAAGAGCGCGACAGGCTCACAAAGACAATAAACGAGCTTACCCATCGCCTGGAATTTGTGGAGGAAAGCCTTGCAAATCTCTAAAAAAAGTTTTGTTCTTGCTTTAACCGCAGCCGCAGTTTTTAATGCCAGAGCACAAAGCACATCGTTCAGCTCCATTGCATCTCCTGCCATGCCAACAGTTTCTTCCCCGGAAATTGGCAACGGCTTTTATTCTCCCGGCTCAGTTTTAAAGCCTGAATACAGCAAAAACACAAGCCAAAGCAATTCAAGCCAGTCAGAAAAGGCAAAATCAGAAAATAAAAATGCAGAATCTTCAAATGCAAAAAACGAAGTGCAAAAGAAAATTTTATCCGCGCTGACTGCAAAAGATATTTCGCTTTTAAAAGAACAGGGGTTTTCAAGCGACATAAATTCCATGATATTTTCACTTTCGTCATCGGACAACTCACAGGAAACAAAAATTCTTTTAAATAAAATTCTTGCTGAAATTGAAAAAATCAAAGATGAGTCAGGCAAAGAAAACGAAAATAAAAAAACTTTCGAAGTTTCAGCCGCTTCTGCAAAAGAAGAAAAACTGCCAGAAAAATCCAAGGCACGGCTTCTTAGGTTCAGTGTAAACGGCTACGACATTTTAAGAACTTGCCGCAAAATTTATATTTCGGAAGTGCAGCTGGACGGAACTTTTTTAGTTACAGGCGACAGAGTTTATTCAAGCGACGGAAAAAACAGAACGGAAACTTTCCATATTTTATTTAAAAGTTCTCCAAGTGAAAGCGGAAGTTCAAACTACAAGGCC
Organism: Treponema sp. UBA753; assembly: GCF_002297325.1. Taxonomy (NCBI): domain Bacteria; kingdom Pseudomonadati; phylum Spirochaetota; class Spirochaetia; order Treponematales; family Treponemataceae; genus Treponema; species Treponema sp. UBA753. Next base: position 1,630 of record NZ_DBKJ01000023.1, read on the forward strand.
GCAGCAAATGTAACGCAAGACTTCCTGAATGAAAATTCATTTTTATATCAGCTTTCAAAATTTGAAAATCTTCCTGCAATGCGAGTTGGAAATTTTGTTTCAATGCGCACAGAAGAGCCAAACTGGAAACTAGAACTTTTAATTGATCTTGGAGAAAAATAAGCGTGAACGAAAAACTTAACGAGGGCTTAAAAAAACTAGGACTGGAATTTTCACAAAATCAAATCAGCCAGATTGAAACTTACATTTCATGCGTTCTTGAATTCAACAAGACTTACAATCTTATGAAAGCAGACTCCGCAGACGAACTTACGGTAAACCATATTCTTGACAGCCTTGCGGCGTCTCCAAGCATCGCGTCTTTTATTTATAAAATTCAAGAGAAAAAAAATATTGCCGCATTGCAAATTGCAGACATAGGTTCTGGCGGCGGATGCCCTGGAATTCCTTTGGCGGTGGCATTTCCTGAGCAAAATTTTACACTTGTTGAACGGATGGAAAAAAGATGCGGATTTTTGGAAAACGCAATTCGCAAAATGGAACTTTCAAATGTAAAAGTAAACTGCATTCAGGCTGACTTAGTAAAGCCCGAATCCTTTGACATTGAAGTGTTCCGAGCGTTTCATCCATTTGACTCAAAAAACACAAAGCTTCTTTTAAGAATGCTCAAAAAAGGCGGAATTCTTGTGGCATACAAAGCAAGAGCAGAAAAAATTTCTGCAGAAATGGAGTCTGTAAAATTCCTTGTTCCGTCGTATAAAAAAATAAAGCTGGAAGTTCCTTTCCTTGAAGATCACGAAAGAAATCTTGTGGTGGTGGAAAAATGATTTTTAATTCGTCTGTTTTTTTTATTTTATTTCTAGCAGGAACTGTTTTTGATTTTGCATTAAATCAGTTTCTTGAAGCTTCAGATTTCTTTTACAGAAAAAAGTACGGAAAGCAAATTCCAGAGCGGCTAAAAGATTTTGTAAATGTCCAGGAGCTAGAAAAAACCTGCGCTTACGAAGATACAAAATATTTTTTGTGGATTCCTTCAAACATTTTGAATTTTATTTTAAAGCTTGCTCTTGTTCTGTCGGGATTCTATGTTTTTCTTTATGAAAATTTCTACGGCTTTACAGCAAACGTTTTTGCAACAGTGATTCTTTTTTCTATTGTTTCTGGAATTCCGTCTTTTATTATAAATTTGCCATTTTCCCTTTATAAAGAATTCCGCATAGAAAAAAAATTCGGATTCAGCAACATGAATTTTAAAATGTGGATTCTGGACTTTGTAAAGTCTACAGTTTTATCCGCAGTAATAACAATTCCTATTCTGTGCGCAGCTGTTGCCCTTATAGTTTGCTTTAACAAAATATGGTGGCTTTTGTTTGCCATAGTTTATCTTGCATTTTCACTTGGAATAAGCTACATATATCCAGTTCTAATTGCGCCTATTTTCAACAAATTTTCTCCTCTTGAGGAAGGCGAAATAAAAGAGCGGATTGAAAAGCTTTTTGCAAAAACCGGATTCAAGACCTCTGGAATTTTTACAATGGACGCTTCAAGACGAAGCAACCACAGCAACGCGTATTTTACAGGCTTTGGAAAAAACAAGAGAATTGTCCTGTACGACACGCTAATAAAACAGCTTGAGCCTTCAGAAATTGAAGCAGTTCTTGGGCATGAACTTGGACACTGCAAAAAGCATCACATTGCAAAAAGAATGATTGTTATGATTCCGCTTGTATTTGTCTCGTTGCTGGCGGCAAGTTTAATTGCAAAATTACCTTCTCTTTATTCAGCATTTGGATGCGAGCCAATAAAAAATGTTGCGCCTTATATTCAGCCTTTGGGACTTTTGTTTATTGGATTAATTTTTGAAGGCTACGGAAATATTGTTTCTCTTGTTTCTAATTTCTTTAGCAGAAAAGATGAGTTTCAGGCGGACGCTTATTCAAAAGAAATGTGCGGAACTTCACAGCCGTTAATCAGCGCGCTTATAAAGCTGAACAAAGAAAATCTTTCTGAACTTGAGCCGCCCAAAATTTATTCAGTGTTCAACTACAGCCATCCGCCTTTAATGGAAAGAATAAAAGCTTTGGAAAACTAGGCTTTGCGCGAAAGGAACAAAACTGAAGCAGCAAAAAATATAAGAATATAAAAAGCCGCCGCCGCAAAAACAGCATTTGTTCCTAAAAGTCCAACCAAAACGTAGCTAAGCATATTAAAAAAGTAAAGCGCAATGTAAAAGGCAACAACCATAATAAAACCAAAAACCGGAATAAGAAGAGTCCATTTGAATTTAAAAATTTCATCTGGATTTTCAATTCTGTAGTTCCAGCCAATACATGCGCAAAAGACAAACATTATCAGCATTATAAAAGGAAAAGTTCCGCGCTGAACAAGATTCTGTGCAAAAACTTCCTGCGAAAAACCATATCCAGAAGCCCTAGGCAAAAGTTTAAATAAAACAGGGAGAGGCATTTCTTTTGCCCCGGAAGCAGCCGCATTTATAAGGTTGAAATCAGAAAACTGCATCGGCAAAATCATTGATGAAGCCTTCTTTATGTTCAAAGGAATTTTTTCTGCAGAATGTTCTTTTTTCTGCGGATTTTTAATTCCAAGATTCTTCGCATCAAGTTCAGAAAGTCCAGTTGGCTCATAAGAATAAACCGGGCGCGAAACCAAGCCTTCCGTATTTCTATCTACAGACTGAAGAATAACAAACGGAACATATTCCCACTTTTTTTCAATTCCCAAAAGCGCAAGATTTTCCTCTCCGAATTCAGAAACAGGCTGGGCAACGGCTTTTGCAAACGGAACAAAAAATGAATAAACAAATTTTCCGTTTTCATCGTAATGCACAACATTAAAATTTTCCATGTAGCGGACAAGGCTACCTTCCTTTTTTATGTCCATCGCATTCGAAATATAAAAAACATTTTTTGAGCCGTCAGGATAATCAAGTGAAAAATAAACTTTATGGCTGTCTGAAAGCTCTTCTATATATTTTGTTTCGTCAAAAAAGAAATACTGGTTTTCCAAATCTTCTTCTGCAAGCGCAAGAAATTTCTTTACGTCAGGATCGTTGGCAGCCTGAACATAATTGTTTTTTAAGCCAAGAAAAGTGTAATACGCCTTTAAAAAATCTCCGCGGGAAAAAGCAACATAACCGTCTTTTTTTATCTTGTAATAATTACGCTCAGCAGAATTGTCAAATTCAACTGGAAGGCTTAGCATTTTCCAGGCATAGTTTGATTTTTCAACTGCCGCATCAAGATTCGTATTTTTTCCATCGCAAGCTTCAACTGCAAGGCTCGCCCAATAATGAGCGTCAAACCACTGTTTTTTTTGCGCCGCAGAATCAGATTTTTCCAAAAGCTCAAGAATTGTGTGTCCCTTGTCTTTTACATGAAGCGGCTTTTTCACTTTTTCCGCAGCAGGCAAATTTTTCTTTCCATGAATTTCGCTGTCAATAAGAAGATCAACGGAATCCTCGGCAAGCTTTAAAACTCTTTTTGCATCTGTATCTTTTGGCGAAAGTTCCACTGCTTTTTTTGCATATTGAAGCGCAAGAATCGGCTGGTTCTGCTCCAAAAAATGCCCGGCAATAGAAATTGCATCTGAAAAATCCGACGGAGCTTCCTTTATAAAATCAATTTTACGTTTTGCAGACAGCTTGAAAATTTCTTCATTAAGCGAAAGAAAAAGAATAAAAACAAGCGATGAAAACAAAACAAGTTTGAATCTTGAAAACATCGCAGGAGAAAATCTAGAGCGACTGTTTCCAGTTTTTTTCTGCCAAAGAACCGCGCAAGAAACCGTAAATCCGCTTAAAAGAATTCCCGGAAGGCAAACTAAAAAAATATAAAGTCCGTAATAAAAAACAAAAGATTTTTCTGTTCCGATTATCAAAGATTCAGGACGCGGAATAAAAAAAACAGAAATCAAAAGGCAAAGACCGAAAATAATTGCCGTGTATATTCCGGTAATAAAAATAACTTTTTTCATAAGTCATCTCCGTAGTAAGCTGGCTCTGGCGAATTTTCATTTACAAGTCTTGAAATCAGCCACAAAACAAATGCCGCAGCAAAAATAAAAATATTTATAACGCAAACTAAAAATGATTTTACTGGAACTGATTTTATCAATACCGGAATTTTCTGAAACAAAGAATCGTTTGCGCCCAAAATAAAAAAGTTCAAAAAGAAAACAAAAATGTAGTCCATTAAAATAAAGAGCACATTTACAAGTCGCCAAGCAGAAATATTTTTTATCCAGGCAACAGAAGCAAAAGCCAAAATAATTGAAGAAAAAATTATCCAGGAAACAAAATTTTCAGAGCATCTTGAATATGAAGCTTCCGTAAATTTTTGAAAATACTTTAAAATCTGTCTTAGAAGAACCGGCACTTCAACTGTATTTTTTATAAGCGGATCTGAAAATTCATCTTGAAAAATTTCAGGCTTTTCCGAGCTGAATGTAAAAACGTTGCCGTTTGACTTTGACTTGTCAATGCAAATTCCAGAAGCGTTGTTTTCTGAGTCAACTTCTGAATAATACAAAACATAGCGGTTGTCTTGCGAAGTTCTAAAATATCCGGGCGAAAGAGAAACCGCGGCTTGCATTTCCTTATTTTTATAAACTGAAATTTCAAGTTTTTCTTTTAACGCCGGAATAAAAAAAATCCAAAGGCACAAATGCAAAATCATGCAGACAAGAACTGAATACCAAGGAATTTCTTTATGCCGGATTAAATAGAAAGAAATAAAAACAGGACACAACGAAAGCACAGCCGGCAAAACTTCAAAAATTCCCTGTAAAAAAAATCCTGAACTAAATGCGGAAAATTTCTGCCCGGCAACAAGAATTGTGCAAAGCGAATAAGTCATATAAAGAAACGCGCCAGTGCAAAGACCAAGCATAACAATAGCGATGTAGGCGGCAAAAATTTTTATGGAACAAATAAATTTCATATATATTTAGAGAATAACACGGATAACTGATAAAATCAAATCTGAAGAGCCGCAATGCTAAATTTTAACGCGTCCCTGAAAACTTCTTGCCAATGTGAGCCTGTCCGCATATTCCAAGTCGCCGCCAGCCGGAAGCCCTGAAGCAAGCCGCGTAACAACAACTTGAGTGTCCTGTAAAACACGCTGAATAAAAAGAGCAGTCGTGTCGCCTTCCACAGTCGGATTTGTTGCAATAATAACTTCTTTTATAACGCCAAGCTTTACACGTTCAAGCAACTGGGAAATTCTAAGTTTGTCCGGTGTAATTCCTTCAAGAGGAGAAATGACTCCACCCAAAACATGAAACAATCCATGGAATTCATGCGAGCTTTCGATTGTTGCAACATCTTGAGGCTGCTCAACAACGCAAAGAATTGTTTTATCCCTTGCAATGTCAGAGCAAATAGGGCAGGGGTCTTCTTCTGTCCAGGCGCCGCAAATGGAACAAGGTTTTATTCTTTCCTGCAGCGATAAAATTTGATTTGAAAAACGAATATTAAAAGAGCTGTCGGTTTTTAAAAGATGGCTTGCAATTCTAGCCGCAGATTTTTTTCCGATTCCAGGAAGCCTTGAAAAACTTTCTGTCAACTCATCAAGAGCGTTCATTTTTTACGCGCCCATTCCCGGAATATTCATTCCTGCCATCATAGGTCCAAGCTGATTTTTTATTTCATCCTGCATTTTTTCAAGGGCAGCATGATGAGCGGCTTTTATTAAATCCTGAAGCATAGGGACATCTCTGTTGTCAACGCAGATAGGATCAAGTTTTATATCCACAAGTTCAAATTTTCCATTTACTGTAACTTGCACCATGTTTCCGCCGGAAGAACCTTCGGCTTCAATCTCTGCAAGCTTTTCCTGCGCTGCCTTAAGCTGGCTCTGCATTCCCGCAAGATTTTTTACCATATCAAAAGGATTCATTGTTTTCTCCAGAAAAGTCTTTAGAATATGCTGAAAACAAGCGGTCAACGGGAGTCGAACCCGCCTATCAGGCTTGGGAAGCCTGTGTAATACCGATATACGATAACCGCAAGCCATAAAAGAATAATGTTATTCCGCTATTTTTTCAACACCCGGCAAATGCTAAAGTTTTTTCACTGATTTTCTTTCTATAAATTCAGCTGGAACACGGACACATTCGCACACTGGAATTCCAACAAGGCGGTTCATAAGAATTTCTGCGGAAAGCTCGCCGATTGTTTTTATATCTTGCCTGAATGTTGTCAAAGGCGGAGAATAAAATTCGGAAATCATTTCATCATCAAAACCAATAAAAGAAATGTCTTCTGGTATTCTTTTTCCGATTGATTTTACATATTCCATTGCACCAACCGCCATATTGTCATTTGCAACAAAAACTGCGGTAATATCGTCATGCCGCTCAAGAAGCTCTTTCATAGCATCATGGCTTTCTGCCCGCGACCATTTATGACAAAATTTCACATAAGATTTATCATATTTCAGACCAAAATCTCTAAAGGCGTTTTTTAATCCTTCCAAGCGATCAATTGCAGCCATATTATATTGCGAATAAGTTCCGCCGATATAAGCAATTTTTTTGTGTCCATTTTCAATAAAATATGAAGCGGCTTTATATCCGGAATCTACATTTGCAGTTACAACAGTTGGAACTCCAGGAATTATAAAGTTTGTTGAAACACAAGGAATGTCTGATTCTGCAAGCTCCATAATTTCACTATCCGCGCTGACTGGATTTATAATTCCGACCGCATCTACATTTCTGTGATAGCAATGCTCAACATAAGACTTTTTTTCTCCAATTGGAGCATGGGAAATAAAAATCAAATCGTATCCGGCAAGTTCAAATCCGTCCCTGAATTTATTAAGAATTTTTCCAAACAAAGGGTGATCAAAACCTCTTTGCATGTCGGCATCTTCATAAATTATTCCTATTAAAAAGGATTTTTTTGTGGTAAGGGTGCGGGCTGTTATATTTGGACGATAGCCTAATTCTTTTGCCGCATCAAGAATTTTTTTTCTAGTTGAATCGCTTAAGCCGCCCGTTTTATTAAGAGCTTTTGAAACTGTAGGGGCAGAATAACCTGTTTTTGAAGCAATATCGTAAATTGTAACCATTGATTTTCCGCCTCCATTTAAATTGTTTCTAATCTTAATCTAGGATGAACAAGAATTTCAAGATTTTTAAAAATAAATTTTTGTTCATCCTAATTCAAACAAAGGCGGAAAAATATTTAGTCTAGTTTCTTGTAGGAAAAATATTCAAAGTCTGCAAATTTCTTATAAGAAATCAAGTCAGCACAATACATTCCCACAAACGCTCCTGTAAATCCTTGCATTCCATACTCATCAGAAAGTTTGCTAGCATCAAGAAGCGGGCGAATCTGCCTGAAATTTTTTCCATCTTGAGACCAATAAAAAAATCCAGTTTTCTTGTGAACTTCAAGCCTTATCCAAACAGGTTTTTCTTCATCAAGCGGACATTCCATTTCACGAGAAAATCCTTCCGGCATAATAGACATAGCCTGAATAACTTTTCCTTTTTGCTCATTTTGCGTTACAACACAAAGATACTGGGACTTTTCATCATAACGGTAAACCATTCCTGCAAAATGCTGAAAATTTTCCGGACTGAATTCCATTTTAGTTTCTGCGACAAAATCAAAATCAGTCTGCCGGCGCGCTAAAAGACTTTGCTCAAAGCAAGAAACAGGAGATTGCCCTCCACGAATTCTTAAAAATCCTGAGCGTTCTGAAATTGAAAATCTTTTATCATCAAAAGGAATTCTTAAGGTTTTAAAATCCGCTAAAAAATCTTTATTTTTAAACGTATATTTTTCAGCAGCATGGACAACGCCACATCCAGGAGCAATAATTCCGCGCCCTTTTATTTCTATATAATCAGGCGGACAATTCTTTAAAGTTCCATCAGGCTGCTTTACCCAAGGCCAGCCATTTTTCCATTCAAGCTCTGCAATTCCAGTTTCGCGCCCAAGAACACAACGTTCAGTTCCTTCAAGAGGACGGCCGCAAAGGTAAACCAAATAATCTTTTTTTCCGTCTGGAGACTTGCACCAAGAACCATGCCCGGCTCTTTTTATTTTGCAGTCATAGCCATAGGAAGTAATCAGCGGATTTGCAGGATGAACTTCATAAGGTCCGAACAAATTTTTTGACCTTGCGCAAGTAATTGCGTGTTCATAGCTAGTTCCGCCTTCTGCACAAACAAGATAATACCATCCGTCGCGCTTATAAAGATGCGGACCTTCTACAAGCCCAATGTCTGTTCCTAAAAAAATCTTATGAACTTTTCCAACAAGTTTTTTTGCCTTGCAGTCATATTCCTGAACAAGAATTCCAGAAAACTGGCGCGGACCTTGCTGCCTATAATCCCATTCCATGTTCACAAACCATTTTCTTCCGTCGTCATCATGGAACAATGAAGCGTCAAATCCAGAAGCGTTCATAAAAATTGGATCAGACCACGGACCTTCAATAGATTCAGCGGTAGTCAAAAAATTCGGGCAGTCTTTCCAAGGTCCATCGTTCCAGCTTCTTACATTTGTAAAAACAAGATAAAAAATTCCATCTGAATAAGAAAGACATGGAGCCCAAATTCCACACGAAGCCTTGTTTCCCGCCATATCCAAAAGACGTTTTTCAGAAAGCGGGGAAGGAACAGAAGTCCATGTCTTCATATCTTTAGAACGATGCAGCTCAACTCCCGGAAACCATTCAAATGTAGAATTCGCAATAAAACATTCACCAGCCGCATTTACAATTGAAGGATCGGCATGAAACCCGGAAAGAATAGGATTATAAATTTTCATAATGAATTTACCTCTGTCTTTATTTTATTCTTTTACGCTTCCCATTGTAATTCCAGAAATAATATACCTTGACATAAACGCATAGAACACAAGAATCGGAATCAACGAAACTGCGACTCCAAGATAAATTGAACCATATTCTGTGCGGTAAATATCGCCACGCAAAGATTGAACAAGCATTGGCAAAGTATATTTATCTTGATCTGAAAGAAGAACAAACGGCGTCATAAAATTGTTCCAAGAAGCAACAAAAGAGAAAATGCTCTGCGCCGCAATTGCCGGCGTCAAAATCGGGAGCATTATCGTGTTGAAAATTCTAAATTCACCAGCTCCATCTATTCTTCCAGCATCAATAAGTTCAAATGAAAGAATTGATTCCATATATTGACGCAAGAACAGAACAGTTCCGGCCGAAGCAATTGAAGGAACAATAAGCGGAATAAAGCTGTTTGTAAGATGAATTTTCGCCATAAACTGATAGAATCCAATAAACGAAAGAGTTCCAGGAATCATAATTACAACAAGAATAAATCCCCAAAGCAAATTTCTTCCTTTAAATTTATAAACTTGAATTCCATAAGCTGTCAATGTAGAAAAATAAACTCCAAGCACAGTTGAAAAAATCGCAATAACCGCGCTGTTTCCAAATCCGCGCCAGATTTTAAAAGAACGGCTTGTAAGATTTTTCCAGTTTTGCAAAGTATTAGTTCCTGGCAAAAGAGAAATTCCAGAGTTAATCTGCGCATTCGTTCTTGTTGCGTTCACAAGCATAAGATAAATCGGAACAACAGCAAGCAGCGCAAAGAAAACCATCATCACATATAAAATAGTTCTTTTAAATGAAAGTTCATACTTATATTTCATAGCAAGCTCCTTGTATTAGTCTTCCTTGCGGGATTTTGCAGGACGCTCCTTTACAAGAGCATTTATTCCAAGAGATAAAATAATTGTGATAATAAATATAGCAATCGCAATTGCAGCGGCATAAGAATAATCTGTTCCGCCTTGGAATCCCATGTTGTAAAGATAAACTGACATCGTTCTAATCTTAAAGTCAGGCTCGCCGTGCATTCCTGTAAGCAAGAAAGGAATTTCAAAAAGCTGCATTCCGCCAATCATTGAAGTAACAAGAATATAAAGCATCATCGGGCGCAAAAGCGGCAATGTTATATAGAAAGTCTGCTGGCGGTTATTCGCTCCGTCAACAATAGCAGCCTCATACAAAGAAGGTGAAATACTTGTAATTCCAGCCATAAGCATAATCAAAGTATGACCGCACCACATCCACCACTGAATAAAAGAAACAATCAAGCGTGAAGCATTTGGCATTCTAAAAAAATTGAATCCTTGCTTTACAACTTCGCCGTCAACAACTCCAGAAGACCAGATTCCAAGAGTTCCTGTCAAAAACTGATTTACAGGTCCAACCGGATAAGCAAAAAGACTTCTAAAAAGAATCGCAATAGATGCAGTTGTCAAAAGATTCGGCATATAGAAAACCGCACGGAACAAGCCTTTTCCCTTTAAATTCAATCTTACATCAGTAAACCAAATTGCAAAAAGCAATGCGATTCCAAGCTGAGGAACAAAGTTGCAGCCCCACATTATAAAAGTGTTTTTTACGGCTCCCCAGAAATATCTATCATTTACAAGCTTCTGAAAATTCTTTAATCCGACAAAACTAAAGTCAGAGCGAAGACCTTTTAAATTGCTGAATCCTAAAATCAATGTATACAAAATCGGCCATAACTGAAAAGCCGCATAAACCAGTATAAAAGGCAAAACAAAAAAGTATCCGTTTCTATTTGTCTTGGTTTCTATTCCGGATTTTTTTTTCATCTTGAAACCTCCAAAAAATTTTCCGGCAGAAACCGGGCAAAAGACGTCTGGTCAAGATACAATTACGCAAAAAAACTTGACTCAGCCGTTTTAGGATTTGATAAATCCTAAGCAAAGCCCGATGCAGTAAAAACCGCATCAGGCACAAATTATATTTTTACAAAGAAAGTGAAAGTGTTGAAGAAACCTGAGCCTTGAAGTCGTCAAGAGCCTGCTGCTTTGTCTTTTCACCATTTACATAAGCTGCTGTTTCTTCAGAGAAAATTGACTCAATAGCCTGGTCAGTTCCCTGTGAAAGCTTTCCGTTTACAGATTCAGCCATCTGTGCAAAAGCTGAATAGTGATTCTGTCCTGCAAGGTAAGGATCTGCATAGCTGTCTTTGATTTTTTCAACAACATTTTTGTTTGAAACAACATCGCCTGTATCTTTTGCCCAAGCCTCAAGGAATGCATCGTCAGTAGCAATGTATTTTATAAGTTCTTTTGCAGCGTTAGGATTTTTTGTTCCTTTCCATGCGCCAACCCAAGTTCCGCCCCAGCGATAGCCTACAGGACCTGCGCACATTGCCCAGTCTCCAGAAGATTCCGGAGCGTTTGTCTTAAGAACATAGTGAAGTCCCCAAGTTGGAAGGAAATAGCTGAATATTTCTTTGTTTTTTCCTGCTTCATCTTTAAATGTTCCTTTCATTCCTGCGAACCAGCCTTCTGACCACTGACCAACACGGCCTTCATATCCTTTGTCATGCAAAGTCTTGCACATATCCATGTAGTCGTACATTTTCTGGTCAATAACAAGCTTGTCATCTACAACCCAAGGAGATGCACGGCCTGCGCTGTAAGGTTTGAACATATCGCCTGTAGAAGAAACAATATAGCAGTCGCCACTTGATTTCTGCTTTAAAAGCTCTGCAGTTTCAAGGAATTTGTCCCAGTTTGCAAGATGTTTCTGAACTTCAGCAGGATCATCTGTTCCAAGATATTTTTTTGCAAGCGAGCGGCGATAGAAAACTGCGCCTGGAGTAACTTGCCATGACATTCCGTAAACTTTTCCGTTGTAAGTTCCAACTTCTACAGGATAAGGATAAACCTTGTCTTTTACTTCATTGTAAATATCTGTAATGTCAAGCAAAAGTCCTGATTCAATGTATTTGCGCACAAAAGCATCTTCCAAAGCAAAAACATCAGGACAGCCAGCGCCAGATGCCAAAACAGGATCTAGCTTATTCGGAAACTGGTCTGTAGGTGTAAGTGAATATGAAATTTCATATTTTCCTGCAAAACGAGAATCTTTCTGGAAATAATTTTTTATCATTCCGTCCAATTCATCTGTAAAAGACCAGACTACAAGCTTGTTGTTTGCATCTGATTTTCCCTGAGGCGCTTTATCTTTAGAACACCCCCCCCGATAAAAGCAAAAGCTCCAATCATTGCCGCAGAAATAACTGCAAAAGTTTTCTTCATAAGTTTCCTCCATTTTAACATTATGAAAAATATTAGCCGGAAAAATCCAGCCATCCTAAATAGAAATACCGGCCGCCAAGAAGGACGTGTGAACTTAATCACGTGGCAACCGGTTTCCTAAAAATTAGGCTATCATCGTTTCTTTTATTTGTCAAACAAAAAATTCATTTTTTTTATAAATTCTTACAATTTTTCTAAAATCCATAATTCCGCAGAAAATTCTATTCTACTAAATGTAAAAATTCATTATGATTTGAAAAAGTAAATTTTACGGAGAAAAGAATGCAATACGGATATTTTGATGACGAAGCTAAAGAATATGTTGTTACACGTCCAGACACACCGACTTCCTGGAGCAACTATCTTGGCTCAACTGAATATGGAGCTGTAATAACAAACAACGCAGGTGGATACGGATTTTACAAATCTGGAGCGCAAGGAAGATTTATGCGCCTTAGATTCAATTCAATTCCAATGGATCAGCCTGGCCGCTATTTTTATCTGCGCGACATGGAATCCGGCGACTACTGGTCAGCTTCATGGCAACCTGTAGGAAAACCTTTGGACAAATTTAAAAGCGAATGCCGCCACGGAACTGCATACACAAAAATCACTTCTGAATACGAAGGAATCAAGTCTGAAACAAAATACTATGTTCCGCTCGGACAGACATTTGAATACTGGCGTCTAAAAGTTACAAATACTGGCAGCAAAAAACGCAAGCTCCGCGCATTCAGCTACTGCGAATTTTCAAACCAATGGAACACAACGCAAGACCAAGTAAATTTGCAGTATTCGATTTTCATCGTAAAAGGTGAAAAATCCGCGCCAAATATGCTGCGTTATTCAATACACGAAAATCTTTACATTCAGCATCAAAAAAATCCAAACGTTAACGACTACATGAGCGAATGGATGGCTCTTGCCGGCGCGCCAATGACAGGATTCGACACAAGCCGCGAAGCATTTATCGGAACTTACGGAAGCTACAAAGAGCCTGCCGCAGTTCTAAAAGGCGAATGCTCAAATTCAGAAGCGTTCGGAGACAATTCCTGCGGAACAGTTCAGGCTGACATAGAATTAAATCCGGGAGAAACAAAAGAAATAATGGTTCTTCTTGGAATCGGAGACGCAAATGTTGAAGGCAAAAAAACTGTAGAAGAATTTGGAACATTTGAACGCGCAGATCAAGAATTTGAAAAGCTTGTAAAAAACTGGCATTCAAAACTAGACAGTTTTTCAGCAGTTACGCCGGACGAAGATATAAACCACACAGTGAATATGTGGGGACTTTACAACTGCCTTATAACTTTCGCCTGGTCAAGAGCCGCATCTTTGGTTTACAACGGAGAACGCGACGGACTTGGCTACAGGGATTCAGTTCAGGACATTCTTGGTGTAAGCGCGGCAATTCCGCAGGAAGCAGAAGAACGACTTGTTCGGCTTTTAAGCGGACAGTTTTCAAACGGAGGCGCATTACCTGTAATAAGCAAGGACTTTGAAGCTGGGAAACAAAAAATGATTCCAGCAGAAGAATTCCGCTCAGACGACTGCCAGTGGTTCTTTAACGCGGTGCCTTGTTTTGTCGCAGAAACTGGAAACTTTGATTTCTTCAACCGCATAGTTCCTTATGCAGACAAAGGCGAAGCTACGGTTTACGGACATTTAAAGCAGGCTCTTTTGTTCAACCTTGAGAGAATGGGAAAAGACGGATTGCCTTGCGGCCTTCTTGCCGACTGGAACGACTGTCTTAAGCTTGGCTATCACGGGGAAAGCCTTTTTGTTGCATTCCAGCTTAGACTCGGACTTACAACTTACGCAGATATTTCAAAACGCCTCGGAAAAAACGACGAAGCTGAATGGGCATTGAGCGAGCGCAAAAAACTTGATGAAAACATCCAAAAAAAATGCTGGGACGGAAAATGGTTTATCTGGGCAATCGCAGAAGACGGAACAGTCTACGGAACTCAGTCAATTGAAGAAGGACAGATTTACTTCAACACACAAGTCTGGTCAGTTCTTTCAGGAGCTGCAACTCCAGAACAAGTAAAAACCTGCCTTGAGTCTGTAAAAGAAAAACTTGCAACTCCTTACGGACTTATGCTTTGCGCGCCGCCATTTATCTACGCAAGCCGCGACATAATGAGCTCAGTTGTATATCTTCCGGGAATCAAGGAAAACGCCGGAATTTTCAATCATACACAAGGTTGGGGCGTTATTGCTGAAATCATGAACAGAAACGGAGACAGAGCCTACGAATATTGCAAAGCCGCTCTTCCAGCCGCATATAACACAAAGGCAGAAATCCGCCAGAGCGAACCTTATGTAATCGGACAGACAACTTATTCCACATATTCAAAACGTCCGGGCAACACAAGAGTTTCTTGGCTTTCTGGAGCCGCAACTTGGAACTATTATTCAATCACGCAGTATATGCTTGGAATTCGTCCGCAGTACACAGGGCTTTTAATAGATCCGTGCATTAAGCATGACTGGGACGGATTTAAAGTTGAACGTCGCTGGAGAAAAATGAATCTTCACATTGAAGTAAAAAATCCTTCGCATGTTTCAAAAGGAATTGAATATATTGAAGTAGACGGAAAACGCATTGACTCTTCAACAATTCCAGCTGAACTTTTAAAAGACGGAAGCACAATCATTGCCATAATGGGAAAAAATGCACTTCCTGTAGAAAACGAGCGTATGTAAAAACATCTTAACTAACGATAGTTCTAAAAACTACCGTTAGTTTACACCTTTACATTAAAACTAAACAATTTAAGGAAATTTCTTTATGGAACAATACAAAAAAGACTTTATAGATTTTATGGTTGAGTGCAATGTTCTAAAATTCGGTTCATTTACACTCAAAAGCGGAAGAAAATCTCCATTTTTTATGAACGCAGGAGCATACACAACAGGAAGCCAGCTTGCACGTCTTGGAGAATTTTATGCAAAAGCAATCCATGACAATTTTGGAGACAACTTTGACGTTTTGTTTGGACCTGCATACAAAGGAATTCCTTTAGCCATAACAACAGCAATCGCATACCATAACCTCTACGGAAAAGAAATCAAATATTGCTCAGACAGAAAAGAAGAAAAAGATCACGGCGCAGACAAAGGTTCTCTTCTAGGATACAAAATTCAAGACGGAGACCGGGTTGTGATAATAGAAGACGTAACAACTTCCGGAAAATCAATTGAAGAAACTTACCCAAAAATCAAGGCGCAGGAAACAATCCCTGGCGGAATAAAAATAGTAGGCGAAATAGTAAGCCTAAACCGCATGGAAAAAGCCCCTGACAGCACAAAAGCCGCCCTTGACGTTATAACAGAAAAGTACGGATTTCCTGCACGTGCAATAGTTTCAATGGCAGATGTTGTTGAAAGTTTATACACAAACGGAGAGAAAAAAATCATCACTGACGAAATAAAAAAGGAAATTGACGCATATTACAGTGAATGGGGTGCAAATAATTGAATTTTCCAGTTAAAAAATTAAAATTTTTTGCATTTTACGCAGTAATTTCAATCTGTACCCTTTTATCATTGGGTGCAGAAGATAAATTTTCACCGCAAAAAATAGTATGCCTTTCGCCTTCGGGTGCAGAAATATTATGCGCATTGGACAGTTTTGACAAAATAAAAGCAAGAACAGATTACTGCGACTACCCGGAAAAATTAAAAAGCCTGCCTTCAGTTGGCGGATTTGACGGAAAAACATTAAGCATAGAAACAATACTTTCATATTCCCCCGATTTTATTTACGGCTCGCAAGGAATGCATGATTTTTTTAAAAAGCCGCTAGAAAACCTTGGCATAAAAGTTTTTTTAAGCAATGCCGCAAACGGAATTTCCCAGACAAAGCAAGAAATCCTTTATATTGCAAATCTTCTTGAAAAGCATAATGAAGGAAAAAAAATCATTGAGCACATAGAACAACAGATAAATTCTGTACCCAAATCTGCACCCATAAAAACAGTTTATTATGAAGTTTGGGCTGAACCTTTTATGACAGCAGGAAAATCTTCTTTTATAAATGAACTTTTAGAAGCCGCAGGTTATAAAAACGTATTCGCTTCAGTAAAAGAAAGCTATCCAATGGTAAGCGAAGAGTCAATTATAGCAAGCCAGCCGCAAATAATAATTTTGCCAGATGCAAACGGCATAAAACCGCAAGATATAAAAATGCGCCGTGGCTGGAACAAAATACCGGCTGTAAAAAACAATTCAATTTTTACCATTAATGCAGATTTAATTTCAAGGCCAGGTCCTAGAATAGGAGAAGCTGTGCTCGCATTAAGCAAACTATCCAATTAAAGCATTAAATGAAAAAAGCATCACTGTTTATAATATTTGCAGCAAGCATATTTTTCTCTTTGATTCTGGGAGCTGAACAAATAAAGATTTCAGAAGTATTCTGCAACGGTGACAGTTTTTCAAAAATAGTCTTTTTTAACATAAGACTTCCACGCACAATTCTTTGCCTTATCGCAGGCATAACTTTAGCCGGAAGTGGCTCTGTGTTCCAGTTGTTTTTTAGAAATCCGCTTGCAGAACCAGGAATAATGGGAGTTTCCTCCGGCGCAACATTGGGAGCAGTTTTAGCTTCTTGCGCAGGAATTTTCAATACAACTTTTTTTTCGTCCTTGCAGTTTGGCTCTTTTTTGGGCGCACTGATTTCTGGAGCACTTGTAATAGCCATAGCCGGAAAAAAAACGCCGTCAACACTTTTGCTTTGCGGAACTGCGCTTAGCACATTATATTCCGCATTCAGTTCAATTTTGCTTTCCATAAATGACCGGCAGCTTCATTCTATTTATATGTGGATGCTAGGCAGCTTCAGCGGAAGGGGCTGGGAAGAACTCTTGTTTATTCTGCCACCATTTTTGGGTGCAGTTGTAATTTTTTGCCTTTGCATATTCAAACTAGACATTCTTTCCTGCGGCGAAACAAACGCTATTTCACTAGGACTTTCTGTAAAAAAACTTCAGCTTATAATTTTAATTTCTGGAGCATTGGCAGTTTCTGCTGCAGTATGCGCCGGCGGCACAATAGGATTTATAGGCTTGATTGCGCCACATATCACACGAAAAATCTTTGGAGCAAAGGCAAAAACTGTAGTTCCTCTTTCAATGGTTACAGGCGCTTCAATTTTGCTTCTTTCTGACACCATTTGCAGAACTATAATTTCCCCGGCAGAACTTCCAGTGGGTACAGTTACAGCAATACTCGGTGCGCCATTTTTTATTTCACTTTTGTTTTCGCAAAAAAGAGGTACAGAATGGATGAACTAAAAGTTTGCAACCTCAACGCAGGCTGGAACAAAAATCAAATTCTTTTTAACATAAACATTTCTATAAAAAAAGGAGAGTTCATCTGTCTTTCAGGGCCAAACGGAAGCGGAAAATCAACATTGCTTTCAATAATGGCAGGGGTACAGACAGAGCCAGTTTTTGGAAATATAAAGGAATCTGTACCCATTTCTTGCCTTAACATAAAACAAAGAGCAAAAACTGTATCCTATATGCAGCAAAAAGAGTTTCCGACATGGGATTACAGCGTAAAAGACATTGTGCTTACAGGAAGATTTCCGCACACAAACTTTACTGGATTCTATTCAAAAGCTGATTTTTATGCGGCAGAAAAAGCAATAGAACAGCTTAATGTAGAAAATTTGGCAAACAAAAGCATTCTGGAACTTTCAGGCGGAGAATTTCAAAAAGCTAGAATTGCAAGAGCCGTTGCGCAAGAAACAGAATTTATGCTTTTAGATGAACCTGTAGCAGGACTAGATTTTACTTACCAAGAAGAGCTTTTATCTCTTTTAAAATCAATTGCAAAAGAAAAAAATACTGGAATTCTTATTTCAATTCACGATATAAATACAGCCGCCAGGTTCGCACAGAAAATCGCGCTTCTCCCAAAATTCAAACCTTGTCTTTATGGAACTCCAGAACAAATTATGACAAAAGAAAACCTTTGTGCAGCATACAATGCAAATATAGAAATCTGTACCCATCCAGTTTACAAAACTCCATTGGCAGTCTTCTAAAAAAACGCTCTTGGTAAAAAACAGAAAATCCGCTAAAATAACTTTATGAAAACAACTCCTAGTTACACAGTAATTTACAGCGACGATGAAATTGTTGTACTAAATAAAAAAAGCGGACTTTTAGTTGCCGCAGATAGATACGATGCTGAAGCTCCGCGACTGGATCTTCTTGCAGAAAAGGAATTCGGAAGCCTTTTTGCAGTGCATAGAATTGACAAGGACACAAGCGGAATTGTAATTTACGCAAAAACTCCAGAAGCCCATAGAAACATTTCAATGCAGTTTACAGAAAGAACTGTAAAAAAAATATATCATTGCCTTGTAAACGGACATCCGGCTTGGGACAATTTTACAGTAGACCTTCCGCTTCTTCCAGATGGAGATGACAGGCACAGAACTGTAATCAACAAAAAATTTGGAAAGCCGTCCGTAACTTATCTTGAAGTCGTAGGAAACTGCGGACCTTACACTTGGATAAAGGCATTTCCAAAAACTGGAAGAACACATCAAATTCGCGCTCATCTTCAGTCCACGGGATTTCCAATTGTATGCGATCCTCTTTATTCAGGAAATCAAAAACCCGTCCGACTTAGCGACATCAAACGAAAATGGAACGGAGATGTTTACGAAGAACGACCTCTTTTAAACAGACTTGCGCTTCATGCTTATTCAATTGAAATTGCGCATCCAAAAACAGGCGAGCAAATTGTTTTTACAGCTCCTTATCCAAAAGACCTGGACGCAGTAAGAAATCAGCTTGCAAAAATTTTCAAGGTAGATCCTCTGGCATAAAAAATCTTAAAAAAAATTCATGCGCTTCCTAAAAAACTGTGATAAAATATAAAAAAACTGGAGGACAAACATGAAAAAGTACATAACTATAAGCCGTGAATATGGCAGCGGCGGACATACAATCGGAAGTATCGTGGCAAAGGAACTTGGAATTCCGTTTTATGATAACGAAATAATCGACCTTGCAGCAAAGGATTCTGGACTTCATCCTGATTTTATAAAAAAGAACGAACAGAACATTTCTTCTGGATGGCTTTACACTCTTTTGCTTGGAGCAAGTTATGCCACACCGGGAACAGGCTCAATGCATCTTGGAATGAACTCTGCAACATCAACAGCTCCTCTTGCCGATCAGGTTTTCAATGCGCAAAGAAACGCCATAATTCAGCTTGCAAAAAAAGGACCTTGTGTTATTGTCGGCCGCTGCTCGGATTATGTTTTGCGCCACTGCGAGGAAATTGACAGAAAAGATATTTTGAATATTTTTATTTATGCGCCGCTTGCTGACAAAGTTCAGTACGCAATAAAAACAAAAGGACTTGATCCTGCAACAGCGGAACGCGATGTAAAGCTCATAGACAAAAGAAGAGCAAACCATTACAACACTTTCACAGAGCGCACTTGGGGAAACAGAGCGCACTACGATATGCTTATAAACAGTTCCCTCCTTGGAATGGAAAAAACCGCAAAAATGATTGCACAAATTGCAAAGGAATCATAACTTGATTCTTACAGTCTGAATACGACGGGCACTTTGATCTTCAACAATAAAAAGCGTCCCGTCTTTTTTATATACAGAGCCTACAGCCGGAAGCTCGTCAAACCGCTCAAGAAGCCATCCGCCTAAAGTGTCAAAATTTTCACTTGAAAGATTCATGTAAAGAACATTGTTCAAGTCATCAAGCTTCATGTCTCCAGGAACAAGAAATTCATTCACACCAACAAGTGTTATGCGCTTTTCTGGAGGAACATCTGCCATGCCGTGCTCATCTGTAATTCTTCCAAAGACTTCATGCAGAATATTATCCAAAGTTACAATTCCTGTCATTTCACCGTATTCATTTACAGCAACTGCGAAATTGTTTTTTTCAGATTTGAATTTCTTTAAAAGCTCAATCGCGCTCAAAGTTTCCGGCACAAAAAGAACAGGCTGCATACATTGGCGCACAAAATCATTGCAAGAGCAAATTTTTTTATCAGCGAAAAGAACATCTTTAAAATAAAGCACGCCCACAATTTCTTCACTGCCATTTTCATAAACCAGAATTCTTGAGTAGCCGGTTTCTTCAAAAACTTTTATTACATTTTCAAAAGAATCCGATGCATAAATATGGCGCACAAGCGAACGATGCCTCATTATATTGTGAACATTCAAGTCTGAAAATTCAAATATCCGCTCAAGCATTTTACGCTCGTCCTGCTCCAGAGTGCCTTCGTTTTCCCCGATTGCAATAAGCGCCTTCAGTTCTTCTTCTGTAATCAAAGGGCGTTTTGCCTTTACAAGTTTTTTTTCAAGAAAATCAAGAAGCTTTGTAAACTGAAAGAAAAGCCATATTACAGGAAAAAATACTTTTTGAATAATCAAAATTGGAACAGCTGAATTCTGCGTTACAAATTTCTGATTAAAACTTGCAAATGTCTTTGGAATTATTTCAGCAAAAACAATAACCAAAACCGTAATTGCGGCAGTGGCAAACGAAACATATTCCGCCCCGAAAACTTTTAGTGCAAAAGCCGTAGCAATCGAAGAGTTCAGGGTATTTACAAAATTTGTTCCTATTAAAACAGTTGAAATAAGCTGGTCAAGTTCCGATTTTATTTTGTAAACTCTTATTGAATTCTTTGAATTTTCCTTGAGCATTTGCCTTACAGAAATTCTTGAAATGCTGGTAAAGGCTGTTTCTGTCGCTGAAAAAAATGCGCCTAAAAACAAAAGGAATGCAATTGCAAAAAGATTCAAAAGAATATAAAACGCGCTCATTTTTGCTCTCCGTCTTTTTGCATTTTGATTTTTTTTACACGGTTGTCTTCCATTTTTATAACGGTGAATTTATATCCTTCCGCAACAACGAAATTTCCTTCCTGCGGAATTGAGCCAAGTTTTTCGCAAATAAAGCCGCCTATAGTTTCGCAATTTTCAGAGGAAAGATTTATTCCAAGCTTTTCATTCAAATCAATAAGACGAGCAAAACCGTCAATTTCGCATTCGTGAGTATTTTCAATTATAAGATTTGCTTTATGCGCACGGATATTTTTTCCATCTGTAACAGGACCAAAAATTTCACGGACAATATCTTCTCTTGTTAAAATTCCGTAAGTTCCAGAATATTCATCAATTACAACTGCCATGCTCTGCCGGTTTTCCCAAAGCATCTGCTGAACTCCGGACATTTTTTTTGTTTCAAGAATAAAAAGGGGAGGACGCATTGTCTTTTGCACACTAAACTCTGAAGTCCTGTTTTTGAACGACAGCATATCTTTTATATAGATAATTCCCACAATATCATCAATGTCTTTTTTATAAACTGGGAAGCGGGAAAAACCAAAACGCTGGGCTTTTTCAATAATGTCGGAATAAGAATCATTTACGCTCACAGCTTTGATTTGCTTGCGGGGAATCATAATGTCCTTTGCCTCAAGGTCAGTAAACTTAAAAACCTGAGACATCATGTTTTTTTCATTCACTTTTAAAATTCCCTGCTCGCATCCAACGTCCAAGAAAGTTTTTATTTCCTCTTCAGTGTAAGAAACTTTTTTTGGCTTTACATTGATTTTAAAAACTTTCAGCACAAGCCTTGAAAAAGAAGTGAAAACCATTACAAGCGGAAAGAGAAGCGTTTCAATAACCTGAACAAAAAAACTAAAGAAAAACGCGACCGCTTCTGGATGATGCGTTGCAATAATTTTAGGCGTAATTTCACCAAAAACCAAAAGCAAAATTGTTACGGCAAAAGTTGCAAGCCCGATTCCAGCCGAACCAAAAAGTCCGACCGCTATAAAAGTAAAAACTGCTGAAAGGGCAATGTTGACGATATTGTTTCCAACAAGAAGAGTATTTATAAGCCTGTCTTTGTTTTTAAGAAGATTCCAAACACGGATTGCGCGCTTGTCTTGCTTTCCACGCAAAAGGCGCACACGGAGTTTGTTAACTGAAAAAAAAGCGCTTTCTGCGGCGGAAAAAATTGTCGAAAGAACAATAAGAACTACCGCAGTTGCCAAAAGTGCCGGCAAGGGAACAGCCAGAGAATCCACTACTTTTTGCTCTCCTGATTTTCTTTTATTGCTGAAAATTTGCGCACGGTTTCCAAAGCCTTTAAGATTTCCTCTGAATATCCGCCTTCTGTTTTTATGCTGTAGGCTTTTTCCAAGCACTGCTGAACACGCTCAAAATCAATATCCGGCAAATTTACAAGAACATAAGCCGCCATGTACATTGCTTCTTGACGCTGCAAATCTGAAAGGGAACTTTTTTCCGCAATCTGCTCGAAAGGCTCGGCGGGATCTTTTCCTTGCGCAAATGCTTCAAGCGATTTATTGTAAGCGTTGCGAACTTCATAATCTCCCAAAAGTCCTGTTGAGTCCTGCGAGTCAAGCACAATAAATTCCTGAATCAAATCTTTTAAAAGGAAACAATGTTCTTGCCTTGTATTTTCAACCAACTCATTTATAGCCTGAGCTTTTTCTATGCCGGAAGATTTTTCAACTTTTTCTATCAACTCTTTTGTCTTTAAAGCTTCCTGTCCGGCATCTTTCATTTTTGCAGAGTACTCTTCAAAAGTGCTTTCGTTTTTTTCATCAAAATCAACATAAGCCAAAACATATCCGTCTTTTGAAACAAGATATGCGCATGGCCATTTGCGGACATTATAATAGCGCGCAAGCAATTCCTTTTTTTCGTAGGACTTTTTGATTTTCGCGGCGGATTTTAGTTCTTCTTCTGAAGCATTTTCTGGAACATTTGTCTTTGCATATTCAGTCTGAGAAAAATCCAAATTTGCAAAAACATATTCTTTTCCAAATTCCTTTGAAAAATCTTTTGTTAAAACAATATTTTCCTTAAAAGGCTTGCTTGTTTCCGCCCAGTCATCTCCGCTGAACAAAAGGTAAATATCCTTCTTTTGCTTTTTTGCAGCTTCCTTTGCAGAATCAAAATCTGAATACCACTTTGGCGCGCCGCATGAAGCAAGAAGAAATACTGTTGCAAAAGCTGCAATAAAAATTCCATT
Organism: Treponema sp. UBA753; assembly: GCF_002297325.1. Taxonomy (NCBI): domain Bacteria; kingdom Pseudomonadati; phylum Spirochaetota; class Spirochaetia; order Treponematales; family Treponemataceae; genus Treponema; species Treponema sp. UBA753. The sequence continues at coordinate 24,812 of NZ_DBKJ01000023.1, forward strand.
TCTTTTCATTTTTCTCTCCACAAATTAGTTAAAATATCTTATTCCTGCTGCAAAAATATTCTGGCAAGAACTTTCATTTGAATCCATTCCCGCAATATTTTTTATAAGGTCAATGCTTGAGCCGCCGTTGTCAGTTCCCATTGTTCGCTCATTGTGTCCCATTTTTCCAAGAACACGGCCATCTGGACTTGTAAGACCTTCAATTGCAAAAAGGCTTCCATTAGGGTTGTCTGGCTCAGTTCTTGAAGGAATTCCATTTTCGTCAACATATTGAGTAAAGACTTGCCCATTTTCAAAAAGTTTTTTTGCAAGTTCTTCGCTGATTACAATGCGTCCTTCTCCATGGCTTATTGGAATAAGGTGAATCTTTGAATTCAAAACACTAAAATCTTGCGCCCATGGACTTTTTGCGCTGACCATCCTTGTGCGCACAACTCTGCTTATGTGCCGTCCGATTTTATTGTAAGTAAGTGTCGGCATATCTGCGGAAGGCTCTTTTATTTCGCCATAAGGAACAAGACCTGTTTTTATAAGTGCCTGAAAACCGTTGCAAATTCCAAGCACAAGGCCATCGCGCTTTTTAAGCAGCTCCATTATGCTGTCTGCAATTCTATGCTCGCGGATTACATTAGCTATATATTTTCCTGAACCGTCCGGCTCGTCTCCTGCGCTGAATCCACCTGCAAAAGCAAGAATTTGAGCCTTGTCAATTTCCGCCTTAAACAAATCTAAGGATTCAGCCAAATCTTTTGGAGTTCTGTTGCGGAACACAACAATTTTTGTTTCTCCGCCATTCAAGTTAAATGCGCGTGCCATGTCGTATTCGCAGTTTGTTCCAGGGAAAACAGGAATTACAACTTTTGGCTTTGTCTTTCCAGCAGAATATTCAAAGGAAGAAGATTTTTTCCTAGCTTCCTCAAGCGACTCGTGTTCTTTCAATGCAAAAGAAGGCAATGAAGGCTGAAGCTCTGCGCCAGAAACTGGAGGGAAAACTTTTTCAAGCTTTGATTCCCATGCAGATTCAATTTCATCAAGAGAAATTTTTACATCTTCAAGTTCAATGCTAGGCTCGCAAATAGTTTCTCCAATTTTAGAAACAGTTCCTTCAGCAAAATCTTTTTCTGAATCAAGGTCAAAATCCGACTCAACTAAAATCGAACCATAAAGCGGAGTAAACAAATCGCTAACGTCAGCTTCTTTTATTCCAGAGGCAGCTGTGCAGCTTAAAGGAATTGTGTCCAAGGAAACTCCGATTTTATTTCCAAGCGACATTTTGCTCAATGCTTCTGCAATTCCGCCGGCGCAAACCGGATACATCGTATTTATTTTTTTCTGGCTGTTAAGCTTGTAAAGCGCAGCAGTGTTTTTCTTGAACACTTCAAAATCTGGGACAAGCTCCGCAGAATATGGAACGCTCACAAGGAAAACTTTGCTTCCCGCTTTTTTGAAAGAACCACTCACAACATTTTTTACATCATCAACATTCACGGCAAAAGAAACCAATGTGTGCGGAACATTAAGATTTTCAAAAGTTCCAGACATTGAGTCTTTTCCGCCGATTGAGCCAGTTCCCATTGCAAGCTGGGCATCAATAGAACCAAGCAATGCGGCTGCAGGATAACCCCAAGTTTTTTCTGTTACAGCACGTCCGAAAAATTCCTGGAATGTAAGACGGCAAGTGTCGGTTTTTCCGCCCATACAGGCAATTTTTGCCAAGCTAGAAAGAACTGCAACCTGCGCGCCGTGCCATGCCGACCACTGGGAAACACGAGGATCAAAACCGTAGCTCATAAGGCTGACTGTAGAAGTTTCGCGCGGGGAAACAACTGGAATTTTTGCAGCCATTCCTGCTTCTGGCGTTCCCTGATATTTTCCACCGTAAGGCATAAGAACTGAACTTGCTCCAATAGAACCGTCAAACCGCTCGCCAAGTCCGCGCTGACTGCAACAAGCCAAGTCGTTCATATTGCAAAGCCACGCTTCTTTTATGTCCGGATTTTCTGAATCTTCAAGAAGAATTTTTTCAACTGATTCAAGAGGATGAACCAAAGGGGAATTTTTCTGTTCTGCAGGACTTTCTATTGAAGCCACCGCATGATGTTCTGCTCCAGCTGTATCAAGGAAAGAACGGTCAATGTCTACGATTGTTTTTCCGCGCCACTTCATTACAAGTTTGTTTGTATCTGTAACAACTGCGACTACAACCGCATTTAAATTCTCTTTATTGCATTCCAATATGAATTTCTGAGCGTCTTCCTTGCGTACAACAACAGCCATTCTTTCCTGGCTTTCTGAAATTGCAAGTTCTGTTCCGTCAAGACCTTCATATTTTTTTGGAACAGCATCAAGGTTTATATCAAGCCCAGGAGCAAGCTCGCCAACCGCAACAGAAACTCCGCCCGCGCCAAAATCGTTTGAACGGCGAATCATACGGCACACATCTTTGTTTCTAAAAAGGCGTTGAATTTTACGCTCTTCTACAGCGTTTCCTTTTTGAACTTCGGCTGCAGCAGTTGCAACAGACTTCACATCGTGAACTTTTGAAGAACCAGTTGCGCCTCCAATTCCATCGCGTCCAGTTCCACCGCCAAGAAGAATTACAACATCTCCTGTTTCAGGTTCTTCGCGCATAACCTGATCACAAGGAGCAGCAGCAATAACCGCTCCAAGCTCCATGCGCTTAGCAACGTAGCCCGGATGATAAACTTCAGAAACTTGTCCTGTAGTCAAGCCGATCTGATTTCCATAGGAAGAAAACCCCTGGGCAGCTTCGCGTGTAAGTTTCATCTGCGGAAGTTTTCCAGGAAGCGTCTGGCTTAAAGGAACTGTAGGGTCAGCAGCTCCAGTAACACGCATTGCCTGATAAACCCAGGAACGTCCAGAAAGAGGATCACGGATTGCCCCTCCAATACAAGTTGCCGCTCCACCAAAAGGTTCAATTTCTGTAGGATGATTGTGAGTTTCATTTTTAAACTGCAAAAGCCAGCGTTCGTCAGGCTCGCCGCTTGTGTAATGAACATCTATAAAAACAGAGCAGGCATTTATTTCCGCGCTAACTTCAAGGTCGTCAAGTTTTCCGTGCTTGCGAAGATACTTTGCTCCAATGCAGGCCATGTCCATCAAAGTAACAGGCTTGTCTTTGCGGTCGGCATACAAATCGGCTCGCACAGCTTTATAATTTTCAAGCGATTTTTTTAATGCGGAAGCATAAGGTCCGTCTTCAATTTTTACATCGTCCAAAACTGTAAGGAACGTTGTATGGCGGCAATGGTCTGACCAGTAAGTGTCCAAAACGCGGATTTCTGTAAAGGTCGGATCACGGTTTATTGACTTAAAGTAATCTTGCATAAATTTAACATCAGCCAAATCCATGGCAAGACCAAGTTCTTTTCTATATGAATCAAGTTCGCTTTCTGATTTTGAAATAAATCCAGACACAACTGCAATATCAGCTGGTATAATAGAAGACATTTTAAGAGTTGCAGGCTTTGAACTGTCTGTAAGCCGGCTGTCAACCGGATTTATAAGATATTTTTGGATTTTTAAAACGTCATCTGCGCAAACGCTTCCTTCAAGAAAAACAATTTTTGCGCATCTTACAGCAGGCGGCTCTGTTCCGACTTTTGTGGCAGACTTCATTCCTTCACGCAAAAGTGTAAGACACTGTTCTGCGCTGTCCGCACGCTGGTCATACTGCCCCGGAAGATATTCCCATATAATCTGAGTAACATCAGCAGGAACTTCAAGTGAATCGTAAATAACAAAATCGCTTTGAGGCTCGGAAAAAATTCTTACAGCAGAAGCCTTTGCAACTTCGTCTGCGACATTTTCTATGTCATACCGGTTGAAATAACGGACGCCGGTAACTCCACCAATTCCTAAAAAACCTGTAATCTCGGAAAAAATCCGCGCCGCTTCATTCTGAAAACCGGCCTTTCTTTCAACATAGATACGAAACATTCGCATATTTTATAGCAAAACCGCCATTTGTTCAACGTAACTGAATTTTGAAGCGCAATGCAATAAACAATTTCCATTAAATTCTGTTGAAAATAAAATGCGGTTTGAATAAATTTATTATATGAAGAAAAAACTAAAGCTTTTTAAGCGTTTTATTTACAGCCGTGTGGTTTTCTGCTTTTTGTTGCTTGCAATGCAGATTTGCATGTATCTGTTTTTCATAATAAAGTTTTCTCCATACTTCTTTTACTTTGCAGGAGTCAACTTGCTTTTAAGCTTTATTTTTATGGCTTACCTCTCAAACTGCGAAGGAAAAAACGAATTCAAAATCGCGTGGCTTCTTCCAACGATGATTTTTCCACTGTTCGGAATTTCACTTTATGTCTATACAAAAATGGCAACGCGGAACTTCAGGCTCAAAAACAAAATTGAACAAAGCGAGCTTCAAACCTGGAAATTCGTTCCAAAATCTGCGGAAACAAAAACATCATTTCCAGAAATTTCCGACCTTGCATTTTATCTTTACAAGAGCGGAAATTTTCCCGCATACACAGACTCTGATGTTGAATATTTTTCGTGCGGGGAAGATTTCTTTCCGGATTTTATGCAGGAACTTAAAAGCGCAAAGGAATTTATTTTTTTAGAATTTTTCATAATAACGCCCGATGACTCATGGCAGAAAATTCTTGAAGTTCTAAAACAAAAAGTCAGCGAAGGAGTGGAAGTCAGAGTTCTTTACGACGGAATCGGATCTGTGCTTGCATCCACTAAAATTTATCATAAATACCTTGCAAGCCTTGGAATAAAATCAAAAATTTATATGCCGCTGACTCCTGTTTTCAACTTGCAGCAGAACAACCGCGACCACAGAAAAATTGCAGTAATCGACGGAAAAATTTCTTACACAGGCGGACTGAATCTTGCAAATGAATATTTTAACTTTGGACAAAACAAGTTTTCATACTGGAAAGATTCCGCTGCAAAAATCCGTGGAAACGCAACAAAAACTTACACCGCGCTTTTTCTGCAAATGTGGAACCTCGCAAAATTTCCAGAAAAGAAAGAGAACAAAAGTTACGAAAAGTTTTTTCCATTAGCGCAGGAAAAACATTTCAGCGAAGGACTTTTGATTCCTTATGCCGATAACGCTTACAATGAAAAAGACATCGCAGAAAACATCTGCCTCTACATTTCGTCAAAGGCAACACAAAATGTCTGCATAACAACTCCGTATATCATAATCGACAATCAGCTAAAAAGCGCGCTGATTTTTGCGGCAAGCAGAGGAATAAACGTTTCTCTTATCGTTCCTTCCAAGCCTGACCATTTTTTGACATTTTGCATTGGAAAAACTTTTTTAAAGACACTTGTTGAAAACGGAGTCCACGTCTATCTTTACTTGCCGGGATTTATACATTCAAAACTTTTTACAAGCGATGGAAAAATAGCAACTGTAGGCTCAATAAACCTTGACTACAGAAGCCTTTTCCATCACTTTGAAGACGGACTTCTTATTTACAAGAAATCCGTTATAGAAAAAATCCAGCGAGACATTGAGCTTACAAAACTTTCGTGCAAAGAAATGACATTGGACGACTATAAAAAACTTCCGCTGATTGTAAAAATGCTTGGAAGAATTTTTAGAATTTTCGCGCCGCTAGTTTAGAAATTTCATTCAGCTTTTAATCCACCATTCGTAAAGCCTTGTATCGCTGTTAAGTTCCGGATGAAAACTAAGCGCAGTTTGATTTTTAAACTTTGCAGCAACAATTTTTCCGTCAACTTTTGAAAGAATTTCAACATCTTCCCGGGTACTTTCAATATAAGGCGCGCGGATAAAAGTCATTGGAATTTTTCCAAGATTCCCGAAAGTTTCCTCTGCAAAAAAACTTCCAAGCTGGCGGCCGTAAGCATTTCTTTTTACGCAAACCGGCATTGTTCCAAAATGAATTCTTGAGTCATTTTCGATTTTTTCAGCAAGAAGAATAAGACCTGCGCAGGTTGCAAGAACTTTCATTCCAGATTCAATGCGTTGCTTTAATGGTTCGAACATTTCAAGCTCATGCAAAAGTTTTCCCTGCACTGTGCTTTCTCCGCCCGGAAGAACAATAGCATCAAAGTCTTTTTCCAAGTCCGATTTTTTTCTAAGCTCAAAGCAAGGCACGCTCAAAGACTCAAGCATTTTCTCGTGTTCTAAAAACGCACCTTGAAGCGCAAGAACTGCCACTCTCATTTTCCGCGCTCTGCCATAAGAATAGCTATTTCACTTTCATTGATTCCAACCATAGCTTCGCCCAAATCTTCTGAAAGCTTGGCAATAAGTTTTGCATCATTGAAATTTGTAACAGCCTTTACAATTGAAGCCGCTCTTTTCTTTGGATTTCCTGACTTGAAAATTCCAGAACCAACAAAAACTCCTTCCGCACCAAGCTGCATCATAAGAGCCGCATCGGCAGGAGTTGCAACACCGCCAGCCGCAAAATTAACAACAGGCAATCTTTTGTTTTCATGCACAAACTTTACAAGCTCATAAGAAACTTGAAGATTTTTTGCTTCTTCATAAAGCTCGTCTTCACGCATAGAAATGATTCTTGAAATTTCAGAATTCATTTTTCTCATGTGGCGGACAGCCTGAATTATATCTCCGGTTCCAGGCTCGCCTTTTGTTCTAATCATTGACGCGCCTTCGCTAATTCTTCTTAAAGCTTCACCCAAATCTTTTGCACCGCATACAAACGGAACTTTAAAATTTTTCTTGTTGATGTGATAAACATCATCGGCAGGAGAAAGAACTTCACTTTCATCAATATAGTCAATTTCAATTGCTTCCAAAATCTGTGCTTCCACAAAATGTCCAATGCGGCACTTTGCCATTACAGGAATTGAAACCGCTTCTTGAATTCCTTTTATCATTTTTGGATCACTCATTCTGGAAACGCCGCCAGCCGCTCTTATATCCGCCGGAATCCGCTCAAGAGCCATTACCGCGCAAGCTCCAGCTTCTTCTGCAATCTTTGCCTGCTCTGGAGTTGTAACGTCCATAATCACGCCACCTTTAAGCATCTGGGCAAGATTTTTATTCAATTCGTACTGTTTTCCTGATTCCATATTTTTCCTCGCATAATTTTATTTGTAAAAAAACTAACAAAAATCTGGTATGATATAAATATTCAGTTTTCTTAAATTTTGATAATATCAGTTAAATTTCATTTTTCGCAAAAAAAATCCCCGGAAATCTATAAAAGAAAACCGGGGAAACCTTAGTTAAAGAAAATTATTTCAATGCATTGAATCCATTTTCCAAGTCGGCAATTATATCATCGATATGTTCAGTTCCAATGGAAAGGCGGATTGTATTCTGGGCAATTCCTTGGTCTGCAAGCTCTGCATCAGAAAGCTGGCTGTGAGTTGTTGAAGCCGGATGAATAACAAGCGATTTTACATCCGCAACATTTGCAAGCAAACTGAAAATTTTCAGGCTGTCAATAAATTTCCATGCTTCTTCTTTTCCGCCCTTGATATTAAAAGTAAAAATGCTGGCACCGCCGTTCGGAAAATATTTTTCATAAAGCATATGGTCAGGATGCTCTGGCAACGAAGGATGATTCACTTTTTCAACAAGCGGATTATTTTTCAAGTACTCGACAACCTTTTTGGTATTTTCAACATGGCGTTCAATTCTAAGCGACAAAGTTTCTACACCTTGAAGAAGAAGGAAAGCGTTAAACGGAGAAATCGCAGCTCCTGTATCACGCAGCAAAATCGCGCGGATGTAAGTTGCAAAAGCAGCCTTTCCAGCAGCCTTAGAAAACGAAACTCCATGATAGCTTGGGTTAGGCTCAGAAATCCATGGATAGCGACCGGATTTTTCCCAGTCAAAGTTTCCAGAGTCAACTATAATTCCGCCAAGAGTTGTTCCGTGTCCACCGATAAATTTTGTTGCGGAATGCACAACAATGTCCGCTCCATGCTCAATCGGGCGAATCAAATACGGAGTTCCAAAAGTATTGTCAATAACAAGCGGAAGTCCGTGCTTGTGCGCAATTTTTGCAATAGCGCCGATGTTTGGAATATCAGAATTCGGATTTCCCAAAGTTTCAATATAAACAGCTTTTGTGTTAGGCTGAATCGCATTTTCAAGCTCAGAAAGATTATGGGCATCAACAAAAGTTGTTGTTATTCCGTAAAGCGGCAAAGTGTGGGCAAGCAAATTATAACTTCCACCGTAAATTGTTTTTTGCGCAACAATATGTTCGCCTTGTTTTGCCAAAGCCTGAATTGCATAAGTTATAGAAGTCGCGCCGGAAGAAACTGCAAGAGAAGCAACTCCGCCTTCAAGAGCCGCAATTCTTTTTTCAAGAACATCTTGTGTTGAATTTGTCAAGCGTCCGTAAATGTTTCCAGCATCTTTTAGTCCAAAGCGATCCGCCGCATGCTGTGAATTATGAAATACATAGCTCGTTGTCTGATAAATTGGAACAGCCCTTGAATCTGTGGCCGGGTCAGCGTTTTCCTGTCCTACATGAAGTTGAAGCGTTTCGAATTTGTAGCTCATATTTTCCTCCAAGCAAAGTTTTATTTTCTGAGGAAAGAATAGCAAATTTCAAAAGGCATGAATAATATTAAATTTTTATGCGGAGATATAGATTTCTTTTATAACGAGCTATGCCTTTAAATAAGACTTCAGCTGCTCAATATATTCTTCGCCTGTCTTTGAAAGAATTATGTTTTTCTTTAAAATGTATCCGATTTCCATTATGCTGTTCGGATTTTCCTTGTCAGATTTAAAAGGAACAGCAACAAAATCAGAGCCATTTAGTTCTTCGCAAATTATTCCCGAGCAAAGAGTGTATCCGTTCAAGCCGACCATAAGATTTAAATTTGTGGCGCGGTCGCTTGTCTTGATTGTTTTTGGATATTCGTTTTCCGTGAGAATTTCCTCTGCGAAATAAAATGAGCTGTTTCCGCCCTGATCAAAAGAAAGGCACGGATAATCTTTTAGCTCTTCAAGAGAAATTGAAGTTTTTTTTGCCAGCGGATGATTTTTCCAAAGATAAACATAAGCTTTGCAGTCAATAAGCTTTTCAAAAACAAGATCATTTGCATTTAAAATTTTCTTGATTGCCTTTCTGTTGAAATCGCTCATATAAAGAATTCCTACTTCACTTTTTTGGGTCGCAACATTTTCGATTACGTCAAGAGTCTTTGTTTCAAAAATCGAAAATTCATATTCTGAAGTTCCGAATTTTTTTACAAGTTCAACAAAAGATTTTGTGGCAAAAGAATAATGTTGGCACGACACGCTGAATTTTTTCTTACGCTGAAATCCTTCTCCAAATTTTTCCAAAAGATTCTCATACTGCGCATAAATCTGCCGGGCATACTGAATAAATTCCTTTCCATCTTGTGTCAAAGAAATTCCCTTGCTTGAACGGTTGAAAATTGAAATACTGAATTCCTTTTCAACTTCCTTTATCGCGGATGTAAGGGAAGGCTGCGAAACATAAAGGTTTTCCGCCGCCTTGTTCAAAGAGCCAGATTCTGAAACGCCTATAATGTAATGAAGCTGCTGCAATGTCATAAAAATATCCTAATATAAATAATATAGAAACTAACTATCGTTATTCTTGGTTAACTAACGGTAGTTTAAAAACAATTTTTAACCCTTTCCAAAACTTCCTTTAGTTAATTTTTGCAAAAAACAAGAGCATCCTTCCCAAATGTCGTTAAAAGTTTCATCAAAATTTCCTGTATACCAAGGATCTGCGATATTTCCGGGCCGTGAAGTAAAATCAAGCAAAAGAAAAACATTTTTATTAAAGTTGCTTCCCAAAATCCGCTGAATATTTTTTAAATTAAAATTATCCATTCCAATTATAAAATCGTATTTTTCAGCATCAGATTTTTTCATTTGAACAGCCTTATGCGGAAAAACAGGAATTCCCTGCTGCGCAAGCTTTTTTAAAGTTTTAGGATGCGGCGGATTTCCAATTTCTTCCGTGCTTGTAGCTTTTGATTCAATTAAAAAATTATTTTCAAGCCCAGCATTTTTTACAAGAAATTTCATTACAAATTCAGCCATTGGAGAACGGCAAATATTTCCGTGGCAAACAAAAAGAATTTTTATCATAGCTTCTATTCCAAAATCGTAATTTCTACACGGCGGTTTTTTGCTTTTCCTTCAGAAGTTGAGTTGTCCGCAATTGGTTTTGTTCCGCCTGAGCCTTTGCATATAAATTTTTCACGTGGAATTCCTCTTTGAATCAAAGCAGTTGCAACAGAATCTGCGCGCTCAACAGAAAGCTTCATTTCGCCTTTTTCATAGCCAACGCTTGCAGTGTGTCCTTCTACAAGAAACATCTGCTCAGGAACTTCTTTTAGAACCTGCGCAATTTGATCCAGCCGCTCATTTTCTCCAGGCAAAAGCTCTGCGCTGTCCGGCTTAAAATTCAAATTTTGCATTGTGAGTCGAATTCCTGCCGCCGTATTTTCCACAATAACTTTTTTTTCTGACTTTGAATTTGAAGCGGGATTTTTTCCAGCTGAAATTTTTGACTGAATTTCATCCATAGAATTCTTTTTTTTCTGAGACTGATTTTTCATTTTTCCAGAGCCACTTCCATTTGTTTTTGCTCCAGAAGTTTGATTTCCTGCCTTTGCAATTTTCTTTTCAGCGGAAGAAGAATTACTTTTTCCTGAATTTATGCCGGATTCAAAATCATTGTTTTTCATTGAATCAATAGATTTTTTTTCACCTTCAATCCAGTTGCTTTCATTCGCAGGTTTTTCAAGAATTTCTTTAAGCTCTTTTTCCGAAACAGAAGCTACACGCTGCAACGCCGGAATAAGTTTGCTTTTGTCGTAAGCCGGCGGATATTCCGTGAACATGGAAATCGAGCCTTTAAACGAATAGCTGTTGCCGTCATTGTAAATAAAAGTTTCGTCAACCATATCGCGCACAACAAGAGCATTTCCACTTTTTTTGCTTACGTACATTGTAGCTTTGTGGCTTCCTTGCGCTGATTTCAAATCCTTGTCGCCTGCAAAATCCCAGTAGGAAATTCCGTAGCGAGTTGCCCATTGCGCGCTAAAAACATAAACTTCTTCTCCGTGAAAAAGCTCGTCCTTAAGATAAGTGTATTCAACTAAAATCGGAAGCTTTGTAAAAATTCCTTTGTTAAGCGGATCAACAACACGCTCGGCTTTTGCCTGCCATTTGTCTCCGATGCTTATGCGCTGATTTGTAAAAGATGGAAAACTTCTAAAAGACGGATAGCCATTGTCAACAAGCATTGTCAGCATTCCATCTGAAGAAATTTTAAAGCTTGAAGGAACTGCTCCGTTTATGCCAAGATTTACTTCACGTGAATTTCTCTTTGTAGCTTCATCTATAAAAAAACTTCCGTCATAATATCTGTCTGAAAATTTTCCGCCGGAAGGAACAGAAGTTGGAGCAATAAACGAGCGGACTTCCCGGCTAACAAGTCCAGTATATTTTCCATTATCGTAGCGTCTTACATCGGTACGCTCAATATAAACATAGCTTCCACTTCCGTTATATTTTAAAAGCACATTCTGGCAAAAAGCATTTTGAAAAAACAAAAAAAATACTGCTGACAAAAAAATTTTCTTCATATTTAAATTATCGGCAGTAATGACACAATCTTTCATTTTTTATAGAATAGAATTTATGTCAGAAAAAAATGCAGCTTTAATAAGAACACATCTTCCTGGATTTTACAAAACACTTTTTTCACTTGCACTTCCAATTACTCTTCAAAACTTAATGCAAGTTTTTGTAAACATGCTAGACACAATCATGGTGGGCCAGCTTGGAGCCGCGGAAATCGCATCAGTAGGACTTGGAAATCAAATTTATTTTATACTGAACATGATTCTTTTTGGAACATCTTCTGGCGGCGCGATTTTTATTTCTCAATTCTGGGGAAAAAATGATATAAAGGGAATTCAAAAAACGCTAGGAATAATGCTCGGATTTTCAATTTTTGTTTCCATTGCTTTTACAATAGCGGCTTTGTTTATCCCGGAATTTTTAATCAGCCTTTATTCAAAAGATCCAGTTGTAATTCAGTATGGCGCAAAATATTTAAAATATGTTGCAATAAGCTATATTTTTCTTGCAATAACTTTTCCATTTGAATTCGCATTCAAAAGCACAAACCATGCATACCTTCCGATGATATGCACAACAATTTCAATTATCTTGAACGCGGTTTTCAACTATATTTTTATATTCGGACTAAAAACTGAATTTTTTATAATTGCGCCAATGGGAGTTGCCGGAGCCGCAATCGGAACTGTAATTTCAAGAGCAGCCGGAACTTCTGTTCTTTTGATATATTCATCTGTGAAAAAATTTGAAATCCTAGGATCTTTAAAAAACTATTTTTCTTTCAGTAAGAAATTCGTTTTAAAATATATTTCAGTCGCATTGCCAGTACTGCTAAACGAAACCGCTTGGGGGATGGGAATAACATTTCAGAACTCCATTTTCGCGCATACAGGAACAGACGCAATCGCAGCATTCAATATAACAGGAACAATTTCGCAGCTTACTTGGGTTTTCTTTATAGGAACGGGAAACGCGGCCGGAATAATCCTTGGCAAAAAAATCGGAGCCGGAAATTTTGAAGAAGCTAAACTTTACACTTACAGATTCGCCTGGTTTCTTCCATCTTGCGCAGCTTTAATCGGACTTTTCCTTTATCCGCTTTCATCAATGCTTCCGTACATTTTTAATGTGGATTCTTCAATTCTCTTGCAAGCAAAAAAAATGCTTATAGAACTGATTTGTTTTTATCCGTTCAACGCATTCTGTATGTTCTTTATTGTAGGATTTTGCCGCGCCGGAGGAGACACAAAATATGCCGCGTTCCATGACATTTTCTGGATGTGGTGCGTTGCAATTCCTGCAGGATACATAGCAGCTTTTGTTTTTAATCTGCCGCCAAACTTTATTTACTTGTGCTTGCTTTCAGAAGGATTTCTCAAAACGTTTGCGGGACTTTTGCGCCTTAAATCTGGAAAATGGCTCAGAGACATTACAAACTAAAAATGCCAAAAATTATCCAAGCCGCAGAAAACGAAGAATTTTTTGTCAAAGCAGAAAACTTTCTTTTGCCGCATGAAAAGATTTGCAGCCAGCTTATGCAAATGGCAATGCAAAAAAGCAAAGAGCTTTATATAATTTTTGAAACTGAAATCTTAGGCGTTTTTTATTTTTCAGAAGGCGGAATTCTTACAAGCTTTATTCCAAAGCCCACAAAAGAAAGTGAAAAAGAACTTTGCAATTTTTTTTATGAAAAGAAAATTTCCTGCATAATGGGAGAAAAAAACGAAGCGGAAAAAATCAGAAAGCTAATTTTCAAGCTGAAAAAAATTCAACCGGACGACATAAGAGAAATGCTTTTTATGGAATACACGCAAAGCAAAAATATTTCAGCAAAAAATCTGGAAATTACAAAATGCTCCTTGCAAGACGCCGACAAACTTTTTCCGCTGCACATTTCATATACTCAAGAAGAAGTTTTGCCTGAATGGAAAAAAATAAATCTTGCGCTTGAAAGACTTAAACTTGAAAAAATTCTTCGCACACAAAAAGTTCTTGCAGTCAAAAAAGAAAATTTATTTTGCGCAAAAGCCCAGACAAACGCAATTTCAAAAAATTTTATTCAGATTGGCGGAGTTTTCACACAAAAAGAATTCCGCTCAAAAGGCTTTGCTTCAACTCTTGTAAAAAAGCTCGCTGAAGAATTTCAGAAAGAAAATAAAAAATCAGTCTTGTTCGTAAACAAAAAAAATAAACCGGCAATCTGCGCATACAAGAAAGCCGGCTTTATATCGTTTGCAAAATACGAAATGCTTTACTACAAATAAATTTATTTTTTCATTATAGCGTCAATGCTTGAAATGCAAATTCCGCGCAAACCATTTTTTTCAAGAGAATCCACGCCACGAATTGTAGTTCCGCCTGGAGAACAAACCGCATCTTTTAAAGCTCCCGGATGAATTCCTGTTTCAAGCTGAAGCTTCGCGCTGCCAAGCATTGTCTGTGAAACAATTTTATAAGCTGTCTGCCTTGAAATTCCATATTTGACAGCGGCATCAGCATAGGCTTCAATTATCAAATCCATAAATGCAGGACCGCAGCCGCTTATTGCGCCGCCAATTCCCATAAGATTTGAAGGAAGTTCTTCTATAATTCCAAGCGAAGAAAACAAATCTTTTATTTTTTCAAGCTCGCCTGCATTTAAAGAATTTTCCTTTTCAAAAAGCATCACGCCTTCTCCAACCATCGCAGGAGTATTCGGCATTATGCACTGAACACGGACATCATCTCCAAGAATCCCGTGGAATCTTTCATAGCTCCAGCCAGCGGCAACAGAAACCAAAACTTTTCCAAAAAGACTTTCCTTTATTTCAGCAAGAACACCTTCTATCTGGTAAGGCTTGCACGCCATTATAAAAACATCGCATAAATCCGCCAAAGACAAAATGCTTTCGCACGGAACAAAGCCAATCTCGCTGGCATTCTTTTTAAGCTTTTCTTGATTCGGAGCAAAGGCAAAAATATCTTCTTTCTGGATTTTTCTTGAAGTTATAAAGCCAGAGGCAATCGCCTTCGCCATGTTTCCCATTCCAATGAATCCAATTTTCATTTGCTTCCTCCCATTATCGCATTAAATAAAGCATTTTCATCAGCTGTAAAAACCGTGGCCTTCAACTCTCCATTGCAAAGTTTTTCCAAGGCTTTTTCTTTTTTTCCATTTGCAAGTATTAGAGGAATTCCAGAAGCTGTTGTTTTTTTTGCCGCCTCAATCTTTGTAGAAATTCCGCCAGTTCCAAAAGAGCTTTTTCCGTTGATTGTAATCTGATTTTTAAGTTCATTGATATTTTCAACAGTTTCAACAAGCATGGCGTTTTCATTTGTCTTTGGGTTATCCGTGTAGATTCCATCGATGTCGCTAAAAAGAATTAGCAAGTCCGCGCTCCAAAGAACAGCAGTAAGCGCGCTAAGATTGTCGTTGTCTCCGATGCAGAACTCGTCCGTGGCGACAGAGTCATTTTCATTTATAACCGGAACAACGCCTTCGTCAACAAGCGTGAATAAAGTATTCCTTATATTCAAAGTGCGGTGGGAATCCATGAAGTCCTCTTTTGTAAGAAGAAGCTGAGCCGCATGAAGATTCTGCTTGCCGAACGATTCACGCCACTTGTCCATAAGCTCAACCTGACCAATCGCACACAAAGCCTGCCTGTAATGAATGTCGCCCTTATGCGCCCAGCCGCTTATCGTGGAAAGTCCTGCAACCTGCGCCCCGGAAGAAACAACAATAATCTGCTTTCCCTTTGAAATCAAAGCCGCGCATTCCGACGCAAATGTTTCCATAAAATCCACATTGATTGTTCCGTCGTTCTTTGCAAGCGTGTTGCTTCCAATTTTTATTACGATTTTCCTAGCCTTGTCGATAACTTCCTGCGGTGTCATAAAACTTCCTTAAAATTGATTAAA
>NZ_DBKJ01000134.1:0-21551 GCF_002297325.1 Treponema sp. UBA753
GGACTTTACGACATGAGCGGAAATATATGGGAATGGTGCTGGGATAGAAGAGACGGAAGCATATCAAGCGACACTCCAAACTTAGGTTCGGCTTCTGGTTCTGAACGCATTCAGCGCGGTGGGTCTTGGAAATACTTCGATACCTACGTGCAACTTGCCTTTCGGGTCGGCATCTACCCAGACAACTGCTCCGAAGACTATGGCTTCCGCGTTGTCCGCACTACAAAATAGCAACATTCTACATCATGTTCTTACGTGTGCACGTCATATAGGATGGCATATTCTTGCAAGGTTCCTTGACAAATGCTTGCAAGACCCCCTGACGTGTACTTGCAAGGTCCCCTGACCAAAATTCTTTGCAAGGGGTGCTGACAAAAATCCTTTGTCTTTCTTTTTCCACTTTAAAACTATTTTTATTTATGGTATCTTTTTAAAGATTTTTTTAAATTCAGTGCATAAAATTAAAAAAAATGTATATAAAGTTATAAAATCTTAAATAAGAAGTTTTTGCGCTTTTGTTTCAGTTGCTTTCTTTTTAAGATTTTATTCCTAGTGCTATATTGGAGAAAAAAATGGCTAAGACAGAAGAAAAATTTCCGGTTGAAATGTCGGAAAAACTAAAGGCCTTGGAAGCTGCAAGGCTTCAGATTGAAAAGCAGTTTGGAACAGGCTCTTTGATGAAGCTTGGAACAAAAACAGACACTGCTTCTATCGATGTTGTTCCTTCAGGCTCGATTTTGCTTGACGAGGCTCTTGGAATTGGCGGTTATCCACGCGGACGTGTAATAGAAATGTACGGTCCTGAAAGCTCTGGTAAAACTACTCTTGCGCTTCATGCTGTTGCGGAAGCTCAAAAACTTGGCGGAATTGCGGCTTTTATTGATGCGGAACACGCTTTAGACCCTGTTTATGCCAAAAATCTTGGTGTAAACATTGATGAGCTTTGGGTGAGCCAGCCAGACACAGGAGAACAGGCTCTTGAAATTTGTGAAAACCTTGTGCGTTCCGGCGCTGTTGACATAATTGTTGTGGACTCTGTTGCAGCTCTTACTCCTCAGAAAGAAATTGAAGGCGAGATGGGAGATTCCGTTATGGGACTTCAGGCTCGTCTTATGAGCCAGGCGCTTAGAAAACTCACGGCAATTGTTGGAAAAAGCAAGTGCATTGTGGTCTTTATAAACCAGATTCGTATGAAAATCGGCGTTATGTTTGGAAACCCTGAAACTACAACTGGCGGAAATGCGCTGAAATTCTATTCATCTATCCGTCTTGAAATCCGCAGAATTGAATCAATTGACGGCAAGGGCGAAGAGGATGCCGTAGGAAACCGCGTGCGTGTAAAAATTGTAAAAAACAAGGTTGCGCCTCCTTTCCGCAAGGTTGAACTTGATATTTACTTTGGAAAAGGAATTTCTTCTGCCGCATCCATTTTGGATTCTTCTGTAAAGCATGGGCTTATAGACAAGCGCGGCGCCTGGTATACAAGAGGAGAAGAAAAAGTCGGTCAGGGAAAGGAAAATGCGGTTGCATATATAGAAAACAATCCAGCATTTAAAATGGAACTTGAAAATACTCTGCGTGAAAAGATTTTCCCCGGGCAAGTTTTACGCACCAAAGAAGGCGAAGTTGTAACAAAAGAGCAGATTCTTCAGTATGAAAAGGAAATGAGGGCAAAAGGTGTTGGCACTGGCTCTATTGCAGAACCTCCTACAAAGGAAGAAAAGCCAGCTGAAAAAGCTCCTGTTGCTCCTGCCGTAGAAGAAAAGCCTGCAAAAGCTGCAAAGTCAAAGGCCGCGAGCCTTGCAAAAGCCGCTTCGGAAGATAAGCCTGTTCCTGATGAGCTTTTCTAGGATTTATGGAACGTGTTGTTTTAGGACTTGGCTCTAATAAAAGTTTCGGGGCGTTTTCTTCCTTGGAGCTTTTAAAAAGTGCCTGCTCTTGTCTTGCAGATTTTATACATGAGCTAAAAGTTTCTTCTATATATAGAACTGCGGCCATGTATGTCTGCGAGCAAGATGATTTTTATAATATGGTTGCCGTTGGAAATTTCAGCGGAACTCCTGATTCTCTTCTTGAAAAAATCCATTTAATTGAGCAGAAATTTGGACGCGACAGAAGCCTTGAAATTAGAAACGGACCGCGTTCCTTGGACATTGACATAGAGCTTTTTGGAAATCAGACTGTAAAAAAAGAAAATCTTGTGATTCCGCATGAGCGGCTTTTAGAAAGAGCATTTGTTCTTGCTCCTTTTCTTGAAGTTTTGAAAAAAAATGCCGATGTTAATAAAGCGGACATAGAATTCTACGCAAAAAAACTGGATCTTTTAAAAGAGCAGCGGGTTGAAATATATTGTCCGTTTTAAAAATATTGCTTCGGAGCGCAAAATGGAACAAGAACGGACAGTTTGTCATAGAAAATTTATGGCAGGAACTTTTGAGGGACCTCTTGATCTTTTATGGAGCCTTATACGCGAAAATAAAATAAATATCTACGATATTCCGATTGCGGAAATTACAGAGCAGTTTCAGGATTATCTTGATTATGCTGTGGAACTTGACCTTCAGGATTTGAGCGAATTTTATCTTTGGGCTGCAAAACTTGCGTGTATAAAGAGCCGTCTCCTTTTGCCTGTTGAAGTGCGCTATGACGATGACGAAAGCATGGAAGATCCCCGCGAAGAGCTTGTTGAGCAGCTTATTGAATATCAGCGTTTTAAAAAACTTTCTGTTTTAATGGAAGAACAGGAAGAGCAGAGCGAATGGAGCTTTGAGCGCAAGAAAATAGAAAGAACGCTTCCGTTTGACGAAGACGATTCTCAGTGGAAGAAAATGGACACTTGGGCTTTGCTTCAGGATATGCAGAAGATTTTTAGGAATCTTACAAATGTAAATCCTGATGAGCGGCTTTTGAACATGGGCGAGGATATTGCTCCGAATGAAAAAATCGCCTTGATAAACGAGCTTCTGGAAAAGAAAAGCGAATGTATGTTTACAGACTTGATAACCAGAAAAGGCAATGAGCTTGACGTGATTTGCGCTTTTATGGCGATTCTTGAAGCAGTAAAATTGAATTTAGTTGAAATATATCAAAATAAAATGTTTGGAGATATAAAAATATGCAGGAAGCAGAAAGCGGCATGATTTCAGAGGAAAAAAAAGAAGTAAATGAAAATATAGAGGCTTCAGAAGATACTTTGGATGAAGCTGAAAACGACCTTGAAAAACGTCGGGCAGATTTAAATCTTGATACAGAAACTGCGCTTTTGGAAACTGTTCTTTTTTTGGAAAGCGAGCCTCAGACTGTTGAAAATCTTTCAAAGATAACAAAAATGGCTCCTAATGTAATTGAAGAATGCATTGAGCGTTTAAAAGAAAAATATTCAAATGCTGATTCTGGAATTGAACTTTCAATGATTATAGGCGGATGGACTCTTACGCCAAAAAGAGAATGCTTTGACTTTGTAAAAGAGCGGTATGGAAAAAAGAATGAAGGCAGATTAAGTCGCGCCGCTATTGAAACTTTGTCGATAATTGCTTACAGTCAGCCTATAACGCGTGCGGAAATCGAAAGCATCCGCCATGTAAATGTGGACAACATGATGCGTGTTTTGCTTGACAGAAAATTTATAAAGGAAGTCGGAAAAAAAGATATTCCCGGAAAACCTGTTATGTACGGCACAACAAAAGAATTCCTTGAATTCTTCCATTTGCAGAGCATTGCCGATTTGCCGCAGCTTGATGAAAAAGAAAGCGAGAGGTTTGAACTTGCCCGTTAATAATTCAAAAGAGAAGAAAGAAGACGCTATGCGCCTCGAAGACGCTATGCGTCTTCAACAGTACATGGCTAAATGCGGTGTTGCAAGCCGCCGTGCCAGTGAAGCGATTATCTGCGCCGGACGTGTTAGCGTAAATGGAACTGTTGTAACAGAGCTTGGAACTAAAGTCAGCGCACAAGACAAAGTTTGCGTTGATGAAAAAGAAATCCACCTTGAAGAAAAAAAACGTTATGTCCTTTTAAATAAGCCTTCAGGGTATGTGTGTTCCGCAAGCGATGAGAAAGGCCGTCCTGTTGCGGCTGACTTGCTTAAAGAAGCATATACAGAGCGTCTTTACAATGTTGGCAGGCTTGATATGTTTTCAAGCGGTCTTATTATTTTTACAAATGATGGAGACTTTGCTGCAAAACTTTCACATCCTTCCGCAGAACTTGAAAAAGAGTACATTGTAGACACAAGCCTTCCTATGCCGCGTTTTCTTGCGGATGACTTTATGGACGGAATTAGAATCGACGGAGTTTTCTACCGCTGCAAGGATGCCCGCGAGCTTAATTCGCATAGAATGAGAATTGTTCTTGTTGAAGGTAAAAACCGCGAAATCCGCCGTGTGTTTGAAAAGTATGAAGTCGGAATAAAAAGCCTTATGCGCATAAGAATTGGCTGCGTTGGAGTTGGAGAGCTTCAGTTTGGGCAGTTCAGGGATTTGACTCAGGATGAAGTGAAAGCCCTCCTTAGGCTTTGCAAAAATTAAAAAGAGGTTGTTATGGTTGTTGCTATAGACGGTCCTGCAGGAACAGGAAAAAGCACGGTTGCTGGAAAAGTTGCAAAAGACTTGAACCTTACATATTTGAACAGCGGAAGCTTTTACCGCGCGCTTACGCTTGCTTTGCTTGATTCTGGAATAAACCTTGACGATGAAAAATCAGTGGTTGACTTTGCAAAAAAGCAAAAGCTTGACTATGTGAATGCAAGGCTGATTTTAAACGGAAAAGATGTTGACGATTTGCTTCATCAGGACAAAGTTGACGCGAACGTTTCAAAAGTTTCTTCTTTTGTTGAACTTCGGCATTTTGTCAATTCAAGAATGAGACAGATTGTAAAAAGCCTTAGCATAATTTGCGAGGGAAGGGACATGACAACTGTTGTGTTCCCGGATGCGCAATTCAAGTTTTATCTTGATGCTAGCATTGATGTTCAGGCAAAGAGGCGTTTTGATCAAGGCGTGAGCGGACTTTCACTTGAAGAAATAAAGGCTGCCATAATCAAGCGCGACGAAATGGACAGAAATAAAGCGGAAGGCTCCCTAAAAAAAGCAAAAGACGCATTCTATATCGACACTTCAGACTTGACCATAAATGATGTTTGTGCGATAATCGAAAGCAAAATAAAATCAAAAGGGTTTGCTATGGAAAAGGAAGTGGAAAAGAATGGTGCCCAGGGCTCCGACAACATTTACACACAATTAGAAGCATCTATTAATAACATGGAGCCGGTTGAAGACGGTGCTAATGTAAAGGCTACTGTTGTTCAAGTTACAGATGATATTGTATTCGTTGACGTAAACTGCAAGTCAGAAGGAAAAATTCCTGTATCTGAATTTGCTGGAAACCTTCCAAAAGAGGGAGATGTAATTACAGTATATCTCGTAAGCCAGTTTGGAAAAAACGGTCCTATTGTTTCAAAGCAGAAGGCCGATGAAAAACGCCTTTGGGAAGAGCTCAAAGTTGCTGCTGAACAGAAAACTCCTGTAGAAGGTGTAATTTCTTCTGTTACAAAAGGCGGATATATGGTTAATCTTGGCGGTGGAATTTCTGCATTCCTTCCAATCAGCCAGGCAGATGCTCAGAAAGTTGAAAAAGAAGACAAGCTTATTGGCGTAAAGTCTAAGTTCTATGTTGAGCGTCTTTATAGCAACGGCAAGCGCAATGTTGTTGTAAACCGCCGCAAGTATCTTGAAGAACAGATTAACGGAAACCGTGATAAATTCTTTGAAACTGTAAAGATTGGCGATACTGTAAAAGGTGTTGTAAAGTCATTCACAAGTTTCGGCGCATTTATTGACCTTGGCGGATTTGACGGTCTTCTTCATATTAATGATATGAGCTGGGGACACGTAACTCGTCCAAAGGATTTTGTAAAAAAAGGTCAGGAAATAGAGCTTAAAGTTATCCGCCTTGATCCAGAGGGAAAGAGAATCAACCTTTCTCTTAAGCATTTTACAGAAGATCCGTGGGTTCACTTTGAAGAAAAGTACCATGTAAATGATATTGTAAAGGGAAAAGTTACAAAAGTTCCTGACTTTGGCGCATTTATTGAGCTTGAAGAAGGAATTGAAGGTCTAGCCCATATTTCTGAATTCAGCTGGACAAAGAAAATCAACAAGCCGTCTGACATGGTAAAAGAAGGCGATGAAGTTGAATGCATGATTCTTGGCTATGATATTCAGGGCGGACGTGTTTCTCTTGGTCTTAAGCAGGTTACAGAAAATCCTTGGGATTCAATTGCTGACAAATATCCTGTAGGAACAAAAGTTTCTGGAAAAGTTGTAAAGATTGCAAACAGCGGTGCATTTGTTCAGCTTGAAGAAGGCATTGACGCTTTCCTTGCTGGCGAGGATCTTTCTTGGACAAAGAAAATCAAGCATCCTGGAAGTGAAATCAAAGTTGACCAGCCTTTGGATGTTGTTGTTTTGGACTGCGATCCAGAAAACCACAGAATCCGCGTTGGCGTAAAGCAGCTTACAGACAATCCATGGAAGGCTTTTGCTGAGGAATATAGAGTTGGTGGAACTCTTGAAGGCGAAGTTACTTCTATCAATGACTTTGGAATTTTTGTAAAAGCTCCTAATGGAATTGAAGGTCTTGTTAACAAGGCAAACCTTAGCGATGACCGTGATGTTCCGTTTGAAGAAGCTGTAAAGAAATACAATGTTGGCGATAAAGTTAATGTTTATGTTGTTTCAATTGATGTGGACAAAGAGCGTGTTGCTTTCTCTGTAAAAGAATACAAGAGAGCTCAGGATCGCGCTGAAATTTCACAGTATATGTCTTCTAGCAATGATGACAGGGCTTACACAATTGGCGACAGCGTAAAGAGCCACGCAGAGTAAAAACAAAATCAATGAGTGGAAACAGCTTAATTTCTTTAGACAGGCTAAAGTCACTCATTGAAATTAATACACGCATAAATTTAAATTATGCGGATCCAGATACATTGCTGGTTTCAATTTTGGAATCAGCAATGCTTATGGTTAAATGTGAAGCCGCATCTCTCCTCCTTGTGCGGAAAGAAATCAATTCACTAGAATTTTATATCAGTCTTGGTCCTAAAAATTCCGAAGTTAAGAAAATCCTTGTTGAAAAAGAATCAATTGCTGGCTGGGTTGCTGAAAATTGTCAGTCGGTCATAATCAACGATGTAAACAGTGATCCTCGCTTTAATTCCACAGTTCAAAACACAACAAAATATGTTACAAGAAACATGATTGCTTTTCCTATGAGCGTGAAAGGTGATTGTGTTGGCGTTATTGAGTTGATTAATAAGGAAAATAAAGGCGACTTTACTGCCGACGACCTTGAAATTCTTGAGCTTTTGGGCGAGCAGGCGGCTGTTGCATACCAAAATGCCTTGCGCTACAGAAAAAATAAAGTTCAGCTTAACGCTCTTCAATATGTTGTTGACGCTGGCAAAGACTATCATCCTTTTATTGCGCGGAATCCGCTTGTTCTTTCGTTAATTGAAAATATAAAGCGTGCTTCTGCGATTAATTCTTCTGTTTTGATTACCGGTGAAAGCGGAGTTGGAAAAGAGCTTTTTGCAGAGCAGATTCACCTTTTGAGCAACAGAAAAAATAAGCCTTTTGTCCGCGTGAGCTGCGCTTCTTTAAGTCCGTCGCTTCTTGAATCTGAATTCTTTGGACACGTAAAAGGCGCTTTTACCGATGCTGTTTCTTCAAGAAAAGGCCGCTTTGAAATGGCTGACGGCGGAACAATTTTTCTTGATGAGATTGGCGAGTTGCCTTTTGATTTGCAGGCTAAGCTTTTGCGTGTGATTCAGGAAAAAAAGTTTGAGCGAGTTGGTTCTTGCGACACAATTTCAGTTGATGTGAGAATTATTGCCGCAACAAACCGCGACTTGGAAGCAATGATAAAACAAGGAACTTTTAGAAGCGACTTGTATTTTAGGCTGAATGTTCTTCCGATTGCAGTTCCGCCTTTGAGGGAGCGCAGGGATGAACTTGAAGATTTGTGCGAATTCTTTTTGAATAAATTCAAGGCTGAAATACATAAAGAATTCCTTGGATTTTCAGAAGCTGCAAAAAAAGCAATTTATTCTTATATGTGGCCTGGAAATATCCGCGAGCTTGAAAATACAATTGAAAGGGCTTGCATAATCGGAAATCCGCCTTTTATTCAACTAAATGATTTACGGCTTCCCGTGGATTCTGAAAATTTGCCAGAAACAGAAGAAATTCAAAACTGCGCAGAAGAACTTTCGCTTATGAAAGACCGCAGCTTAAAAAATGCGCTTTCGGAATTTAAAAGACAGTATGTTGAAAGAATTCTAAGAGAAACAAACTGGAATCAGACTGCCGCCGCAAAAATTCTTGATATTCAGCGCACTTATGTTTCAAAGCTTATTTCTGAACTGAATATCCGCAGGACTTGACTTTCAAGGTTTTGACAAAAAGACTGATATTCTATATAATAAAAAAATATTCGGAGTAAAAAATGTCTAAGGAAAAAAAAGCTACTGCAAATGCAAAAATTGAAGATTTTATTATTAAAAATAGAAAAATATTTATTTGCGGAGTAGCCGTTTTAGTTGTTGCCGCTGTAGTTGTTTGCACTGTATTTGCAATTTCTGATTCAAATAAGAAAAAAGATCTTGCTGCCATTGATTCAATTGAATATTCTTATGCTGCAAAATCTGGCGAAATAGAGGAAGATGAAGCTTCTTCTCGTCAGGCAAAGGCAGAAGAAGCTCTTGCGCCTTATCTTTCAAAGAAAAATATTGCCGGTGTGCGCGCCAATATGCTTTACGCTGACATTGCCTTTGCAAAGAAGGATTTTACAAAAGCACTTGACTGCTACTTAAAAGCTGCTAATGCTTCTAAAAAAGCTTATACTTATGCAGAATGTATGTACAATGCCGGTGTTTGCGCAGAAGAACTTTCTAAAAATGACGATGCTGTGGCTTATTATAAAGTTGCTGCAGATACTGAGGATTTTTACCTTGCTTCTCATGCGCTTTTTAATGCTGCAAGAGTTTGCGAAGTTTCAGAAAACTATTCTAATGCCGCGGAGCTTTATCAAAAAACTGTTGATTCTTATAGCGGATACGAGTGGGCAAATCTTTCTGAAAGCCGCCTTATTGATTTAAAGGCAAAAGGAAAAATTGACTAAAAATCAGTGTTCTTATAAAGAAAAAATTGGCGGTGTTTGTTTTGCAAAAAAATTAAAGACCGCCTTTTTTTTATTTGCCGTGCTTTTTGCCAGTTGCGGACTTGACACTTTTTATTACCTTGAGCCGCCAAAGACTGATGGGCACACAACAAAATACACAAGCGATGATAGGGCTCAGCTTTATTTTTCTTTTTTAACCAATGAAGAAGGCGATAATTCTGATTACGGCTCGTCTGATTTTTCTTTCCTTGGCACTGAAGTTTATTACAAGATTTATAATAATTATTCTACAATGGTCAGCGCGCAAAGTTCGATTGACACATTGAATTCAAGCAGTGATGTTTCAGCTGCGGCAACAAATATTATAAACTCAAGAAATTACAAGACGCTTTTGTTTTCTTCCTATAATAAAACCCCTTTGATTCCAGAAAATAATGACGACCGATATGTTTATATCCGCTTGAATAGCTATGGTGAAGAAGATGGATACTCTGCTGCCGTCTGCTACGGAACTTCTGCAATGGAAAGTTATGTTTTAGGTTCAAGCGGTGTAACTTTAATTGGAAAGCCTTTGCGCAATATTAGTTCTGGCTCAGGCTACGGATTTGACTTTAAGAAAACTGACAACGATAATCCGCTTCCTGTTTCAAGTGATGAAGATGTAAACTGGTCAAGTTCTAGTTCTGAGGACGGAGTCTGGTATGTTGATATGTGGGCGGTTTCTGTGGGGCGGGATTCAAGTTATTCACCTTCCTACAGCAAATTGCTTCACCTTGGCTCGATTTCAATAAAAGAAGAATGGTACAACGACTAACTCTTATAAAATTTCAAGGATTTTATTTATAAATGCGCAGTTTTTTTCCAAATCTTCCTTTAGTTTCCATGGCGGATTCATTATAAACATTCCGCTTCCGTAAAGATGGGAGCCGGTTTCTATTTTTGTTTCCTCTGGATTTTTTGTGATTAGCTCGATTTTAAAGCTTTCGCAAGGAGTTGTTCCTAACTTGCAGAAGTCTTCAAGTTCTGTTAGAAGCTGAGAAGTTTCATTTTTTCGGCGGAGCAAAAGCGGATACCAAAGCGCGATAATGGCCGTGTTCCATTTTCTTCTTACAATTTTTAATGCGTCGCAAACTTTTTTGTAATCCTCTGAGTCTTCGTAGCTTGGGTCGCACAGAACAAGTCCGCGTTTTATTAGCGGCGGTGTGAGCGCGCAAAGAGCCTTGTAGCTGTCTTCATTGTGAATTACGGCTTTGCGGCTTTTCATGTTGTTTTTTAAGGATTCAAGTGCTTGCGGATGCTTTTCTATAAAATGGAGGCTGTCTTTTTCTCTTGAATAAAGGTGTTCAAGTTCCGGGCTTCCTGCGTATTTTTTTTCTTCAAGATAGGGAGATTCACGTTCGATGTATTCCTTTAAGCCGTGCGGAAATTCTTGCGAAGTCCGTTTGTAGAATCTGTATATTTTTTCTATTCCGTCTTTTGCTTCGTTTGTTTTTAAGCTCCGCTCGTCATCAAGATTGAATATTCCGGCTCCTGAATGGCTGTCTATTATTGTAAAAGGCTTTTCTTTTTTGCAAAGGGAATCCAAAATCAGGCAAAGGCTAGTGTGCTTTAAAACGTCTGCAAGGTTTCCGGCGTGATACTCGTGCTGATAGCTTAGCATTTTTCAATTTCCTTTATCCAAAGCTGCGCGTTTGCATCGCTAGGCATTCTCCAGTCTCCTCTTGGCGAAAGATTTACTGTTCCAACTTTTGCTCCGTCTGGCATACAGCTTCTTTTGAACTGCTGGCTAAAAAATCTTTTGTAGAAATTCTTGAGCCATTTTAAGATGATTTCTTTTGTGTATATTGTTTTTGTCGCCTTATCTTCTTTTCCAAGAAATGCTTTTTGCGCAAGAAAATAAATTTTCCGTGGAGAAAATCCCCAGCGCAAAACATAGTAAAGAAAAAAATCATGAAGCTCGTAAGGACCTACAATTTCTTCTGTTTTCTGACTTATTTTTCCTTCTGAAGGAGGAAGAAGTTCCGGGCTTACAGGAGTTGCAAGAATATCATTCAGAACATCTGAAAGACTTTTGTTTTTCTTTTCAAGCGCTTCGTCAGCAAACCAAGAAACAAGGTGGCGGACTAAAGTTTTTGGAATGCTGGAATTTACGCCGTACATGCTCATTTGATCGCCGTTGTAAGTGCACCATCCAAGCGCGAGTTCGCTTAAATCTCCAGTTCCGATTACGATTCCATTGCACTTGTTTGCAAAATCCATAAGAACTTGAGTACGCTCGCGTGCCTGACAATTTTCGTAAGTTACATCGTGCGTGTTTATGTCTTGTCCTATATCTTTAAAATGTTGAATTACGGCATCCTTGATATTTATTTCTTTTAAAGTTGTTCCCATTTCATTTGCGAGCAGGCAGGCATTGTTGAACGTTCTGTCTGTTGTTCCGAATGCAGGCATCGTTATAGAAAAAATTTTTTGCCTTGAAATATTGCATTTGTCAAAAGCTCTTGCGCATACTAAAAGTGCCAAAGTTGAATCTAGTCCGCCGCTAAGTCCTATGACTGCTCCCTGCGAATGAATATGCCTTAGCCGTTTTGCAAGTCCTTCCGACTGCATTTCGATTATAGAAAAACATCGTTCTTTTCTTTTTTGAATATCAGAAGGTACAAATGGATGAAGAGCAATTTTCTCATAAAGATGTTCGTCTATGTTGTCGGCAAAAAACTCCTGCTGAAGTCCGCTTACAAAAATTGTCTTGTATTCAGACTTTGCAAAACTTGTGCTTCTTGAAAAAGTTGTGGATTTTACTCTGTCTTGTGTGAGCTTTTCTAAATCGATGTCCGCTATAAGAAAGTCCTGTGTGTTTTCAAAAAGGGAGGATTCTGCTTTTATTGCTCCGTTTGCTGCAATGATGCTGTGTCCGCTGAAAATCATGTCGGTTGAACTTTCGTCGTGGCTTGCGTTTGCGTAAATGTATGCGCCCACTGTTTTTGCGGAATGACCTGCTACAAGCATCCTTCTGTATTCAGCTTTTCCTGCGACTTCATTGCTTGCGCTTAAATTTGCAATTATTGTAGCTCCGTTTATGGCGTGTCTTGTTGAAGGTGAAAACGGAACCCACAAATCTTCGCAAAGTTCTGCGGAAATTTTTATGGAAGAATCATTTTCATCTTGAATAAAAATATTTGTGCCAAACGGAATGTCTTCCAAGCCTTTGAAAACTGAAACTTGTTTTACTGTGTTTTCAGAAAATGAAGCAAACCAGCGGCTTTCATAGAATTCAGAATAGTTTGGAATAAAGGACTTTGGAATAAAAGCAAGAACTTTTCCTTTATAAATAAAAGCTGCGCAGTTGAACCGCTCTGAATCCAGTTCAACAGGAAGTCCAACGCAAAAAAGAACATTGCAGTTTTTTGTTTCAGCGCAAATATTTTTTAGGGCAATATAACATTCTTCCTGAAGTTTTTTTTGTGCGAATAAATCAGCGCAAGTATAGGCGCAAATAGAAAGCTCTGGAAAAACGAGAAGCTTTATTTTTTTGTCTTGGGCTTTTTTTACAAGTTCAATTATCTGCTTAGAGTTGAAGTCGCAATCCGCCACAGAAAGTGAAGGGGACACGCTTGCAACTCTGAAAAATCCGTAGTTCATAAATTGATTATACGAATTATCAGCAGAAAATTCAATTTTTTTATGTGTAGCAGGCGAGGATGTCGTCCTGGCTGCTTTTTAGAAGCTCTATTACATCTGGCCGGAACGCGTCTTTATCTTCTAAGATTGTGTTCATTGCCATGTTGAATTCGGCTGCGCTTATTTCTTCCGCGGAAAAAAAGTTTATGCAGAATTCTATTGCGATTGCGCACATCTGGGTGTAGATATTGTTGATGCTGCTTTTTAGTCCGTGAGGCATTCCTCTTCCGTCGTAGCGTTCGTGGTGGTGCATGCAGATGTCAGAGCAGACTTTTACAAAATATGCGACACTTGGCGAGCTGTTCACGCCTACAAAATCTGCTCCTGCTATTGTGTGTGTTTCTGGAATGTCATCGATTTCTGACTGGGAATAAACCTTGAATTTTTCGTGGCTTACAATCATTCTGCCTATGTCGTAAAAATATGCTGCGCGGCTGATTATTTCAATTCCTTCCGGCGTAAGATCTTTTGGAGCTTTTGTTGCAAAATAATTTTCAAGCATGATGTGCACAATTTCACTTACTTGAATATAAAGGTCGTCGCTCTTTTTTTCACCTTTGAGATAAGTAAGATAAACACGGCGAAGCTTGTCTGCATAAAGAATTGTCGCCTTGAGCTCTTTGTCTGAAACTGTTCCTTTTAGCATTGAAGCGGCAAGAACTTTTTTTGCGAATATTGACTTCAGCTTTGAAAGAATTTGCTCGCTGTCATAAGGCTTCTTGAAAAATCCTGACGCTCCAAAATTTGCGGCTCTTATAATGTTGTCTTTTTTGGCTTCTGAAGAAATAAGCAGAATCACCATTCCTGAGTGTCTTGACTTGTCTAGCAGGCTGAGCACTTCAAATCCGCTTAATCCGGGCATATTTATATCAATGATTAATCCGTCTATTTTTACAGCCGGATTGTTTAGAATATCAAGCGCCGCATATCCTGAATCTGCTTCAATTACATTGTAGAAACTTGCCAGTATGTTTTTTAAAACCGCTCTGTCAATTTCAGAATCATCAACTATTAAAATCGTTGTCATCTCTTGCTCCAGTTGTTGAATATCAAAAAATCGCTGAAACTGAATTTTTAAATGTTATCAAATAATTATATCATATCATCTTGAAATGTAAAGAAATAAACTTTTGGAAAAATACTTTGCCTTGACATCTGGTGTGTATTTTTTTAAAATACTGAAAAAATTTCGCGTTTATTTTTGGAAATCTATATGCTTGAAAAAATGAGAAACATTGGCATCATGGCTCATATTGATGCTGGAAAAACAACTACAACAGAAAGAATTCTTTATTATTCTGGAAAAATTCATAAAATCGGTGAAATTGATGATGGCGCGGCTACAATGGATTTTATGAAGCAGGAACAAGAGCGTGGAATTACAATCGCTTCAGCTGCAATAACAACCGAATGGAAAGGCTACAAAATAAATATCATTGACACTCCAGGCCATGTTGATTTTACTGCGGAAGTTGAACGTTCTTTGCGTGTTCTTGACGGAGCTGTTGCCGTAATTTGCGCTGTTGGATGGGTTCAGCCGCAGACTGAAACTGTCTGGAAGCAGGCAGATGAATTTCATGTTCCGCGCATTTGCTTTGTAAACAAGATGGACAGAGTAGGAGCGGACTTCTTTGGAGCAATTGAAGATGTTCGTAAAAAATTCGGCTGCGAGCCTGTTGCTCTTGAAATTCCTATGGGAAGCGGGCAGGACTTTGAAGGTGTTATAGATCTTCTAAAAATGAAAGAAATCCGCTGGGACGCAGAAACTGAAGGCGAAAAATTTACAGAATCAGAAATCAGCGATGAATACAAAGAACTTGCACAGGAATGGCGGGAAAAACTTGTTGATACAGTAGCTTCAAACGATGAAGAGCTTACAGATCTTTATATAGAAGGCAAGGAAATTTCTGTTGAGCAGCTTATGTCTGCATTGCGCAAGGCTACAATTAATAGAACTCTTGTTCCGTTTCTTTGCGGTTCAAGCCGGCACAATCAGGGAGTTCAGCCTCTAATTGATGCGATTGTTTCTTATCTTCCTTCTCCGGATGAAGTTCCTCCAGCTGAAGGAATCCATGTAAAGAAAAATGGAGAGGAAAAAATTCTTGTAAAATGTGATCCAGATTCAAAGACTCCAGCAGGTCTTGTATTTAAAATTCAGTATGACCGCGAGGCAGGAATTCTTTGCTTTGTTAGAATGTACTCTGGAAAAATTTCAACCGGAACTCAAGTTTACAATGTTGGAAAAAAGAAGCGCGAGCGTGTAAATAGAATTCTTCGCGTAAATGCAAACAGAATGGAGCAAATGGACAGCGTAAGTGCAGGAGACATTGCCGTTTTTGTAGGCTTGAAATTTGCGCAGACTGGAGATACTTTGGGAAGCGAAGGAATGCCTGTTCTTCTTGAAAGCGTAAAATTCCCAGAGCCTGTTATTTCGATTGCGATTGAGCCTGAAACAATGGGGGATCGCGCAAAACTTCAGGAAACTCTTGAAATTCTTAGCCGCGAAGATCCTACGTTTACTTTCCGTGATGACGAAGAAACCGGGCAGCTTGTTATTTCTGGAATGGGCGAGCTTCACCTTGATGTTCTTGTTACTCGAATCAGAGACGACTTTAAAGTTCAATGCAGAGTTGGTTCTCCGCAGGTTACTTACAGAGAGTCAATTTCTACTGCTGCTGATTATAAAGAAGAGTTCAGCAAAGTTCTTGCCGGAAAAGAAAATGCTGCTTGCCTTGCAATTCATATTGAACCAAGAGAAACTGGAGCCGGAAACTCTTATACTTGCGCAGTGCATGACAACTCAATTCCAAAGGAAATTTATGAAGCGATTGAGCAGAGCATTCAAAGCTGTTTTGCTTCTGGAATACGAATGGGCTATCCTTGTACAGACATTGCAGTTTCTGTAACTGACATAAAATACGATGAGCTTACAGCTTCTACTTTTGCATTTGAAGCCGCCGCGGCCGAAGCATTTGACAAGGCGTGTGAGTCTGCAACTCCAGAACTGCTTGAGCCGGTAATGGAAGTTGATATTGAATGTCCTTCTGAATTTGTTGGAGATGCAATGAGCCAGATTACACAGCGTGGCGGAATGATTGTAAGCATGGATGAAAAATCAGGCGAAAACGTAATTCACGCAAAAGCTCCAATGGCGAAAATGTTCGGATTTTCGACAAACCTTCGCTCTGTAACACAAGGAAGAGCAAGTTTTGGAATGGTGTTCAGCCACTTCCAGGTAAAGGCGTAAATTCTTGGAGGACGCTTGAGCAAGATTGTTTGCTGCGTTACTGCTTTGGCGGAAACATCACCTCAGGCTGTTCCTCTTGGCGCCGCTTGCATTGCTTCTGCTGTAAAAAATAGTCCGCTTACAAAAAATATTTTTGAAGTTCACTTGTCTTCTTTTTCTCTTGAAAATGGAAATTCATCTAAGATTGAATCTGAAATTTTTTCTTGCGCAGAAAATCTTTTTGCGGTTTGCTTTAGTGTTTTTGTATGGAACAGAACGCAGCTTGAAACTTTGGCGCAAAAGATAAAAGAAAAAATTCCTTCTGCAATTCTTATTGCTGGAGGTCCTGAAGTTACAGCATCTCCTCTTTCATTTAAAAATTTTGACTGGACTATTTGCGGTGAAGGCGAAGAGTCTGTTCCGCAGCTTTTGAATAAACTTTTTAACTCTAAAAACAAAAATGAAAATTTTGATATTCAAGGAGTCTATAAAAAAGACGAAAATAAAAATTCCTTGTGCCGAAGTTTGCCTCCGTCATTGCAAACTTTGTCTTCACCATGGCTTGATGGAACTTTGAATCCTTCTGATTATTGCGGCGCGTTGTGGGAACTTGCACGTGGCTGTCCTTTTAAATGTTCGTATTGCTATGAAAGCAAAGGCGAAAAAAAAGTTCAGTATTTTTCAATGGAGCGCATAGAACGCGAACTTGAATTTTTTGCTGAAAAAAAAGTGCCGCAAGTCTTTGTTCTTGATCCGACTTACAATGCGAATAAAAAACGCGCACTGGAAATTCTTAAGCTTATAAAAAGAAAATCTCCTGCGACATTTTTTAGTTTTGAAGCCCGAGCGGAATTTATTGACAGGGAACTTGCCCATGCTTTTGC
Source organism: Treponema sp. UBA753 (assembly GCF_002297325.1). Taxonomy (NCBI): domain Bacteria; kingdom Pseudomonadati; phylum Spirochaetota; class Spirochaetia; order Treponematales; family Treponemataceae; genus Treponema; species Treponema sp. UBA753. The sequence continues at coordinate 16,972 of NZ_DBKJ01000134.1, forward strand.
TTCTATTCCGTGCAGCCTTCAGTTTGGACTTCAAAGTATGCACAAAGAAGTTCTTAAGCTAGTGAACAGAAGCTTTGATAAAAAATTATTTGTAAAGAACATTGGCATTCTAAATAGGGAAGGAGTTGTCTTTGGTTTTGATTTGATTTTTGGACTTCCGGGCGACAGTTTTTCTGGATTCAAACAGAGCGTAGATTTTGCGCTTTCTCTTTACCCGAACAATCTTGAACTTTTTTGTCTTAGTGTTTTGCCGGGAACAGATTTGCATGACAAGGCTGCATCTCTTGGTCTTGTGTGGCAGCAAGAACCGCCTTACAATGTTTTAAAAACAAAAATGTTCTCACAGCAAGACATTGAAAGAGCAAGAAAATTTTCTTTTGCTGCCGATATTTTTTACAACAAAGGCAGAGCCGTTCCTTGGTTCAATTTGATTTTATTTCCGCTTCATGTAAAGCCTTCTGTTTTCCTTGAAAATTTTTCGCGTTTTTTGGAGCTGAAAGAAAATGCGGATTTTTCATTTTTGGGAATTCAAAAACTTCAGCTTGAATTTGTTTTGTCGCAATATAAAAACCGGCATCTTGAAAAAATGATTCTAGTTGCTTCTGATATAATCGTTTTGAATAATGCGCTGAGCCTTTTTACTGCGGAAGGAAAAGAGTCTTGTGTTGAACTTCATTATCATCCTGACGATTTGATGAGTGGCTACGATGTTGCGTTTTTATCTGAAAATTGCGGGAAGTTTAAAAACAAAACAAAAGTTTTCGGCGGAAAAAATGGTGCGGACTGGAAAGTTATAAAATAGTTTGAAAGGTGATTTTTATATTTCAATGTTTGCTGCAAATTAATTAATTCAAAATTGTTTAAAAATAAAAAAGACACTCGAAAATCAAGTGCCTTTTACTGAGCTACTCGTGATTCGAACACGAGACCCACGCCTTAAAAGGGCGTTGCTCTACCTACTGAGCTAGTAGCCCATCCGTTTTTCAACGTGATTAGTATCATATACTCTAAAATAAATTTGGTCAAGAGCATTTTATTGTTTTTTGCAAAATAATTTGAACAAAATTTTCCCCTTGACACAGTTTGCGTTTTCTTTTTTACTTTTATTAGTTATATGAATGGACTTGTTTTAGATGGAAGTAAAAATGTTTTTCAGGTTGAATGCGATGACGGCTATGTCCGAGAATGTTCTCTAAAAGGAAAAATTTTAAAAGACGGAAAAGGCTATTACAATCCGCTTGCGCCAGGCGACATTGTTATTTTGGATGATGATTCCCTTGAAGATGAAAAAGGTCTTATAAAAAATCTTGTTCCTCGCAAAAATGAATTTGTGCGTTGGAATGTAAAAAAAAGACAGCCTCAGGTTCTTGCTTCAAATTTGGATTATCTTCTGATTGTTACAACTCCAGACGAGCCTCCTTTTAAACCGCGCTTTATTGACCGTGCTCTTGTTCAGGCGGATTTTCAGAAAATAACTCCAGTGATTGTCTGCAATAAATATGAACTTCCGCAGTCGGATGAATTTAAAGAGCGGCTTTTGAACTGGGAAGAAATTGGATACAAAATAATCCGTTCAAGCGCAAAGACTGGCGAAGGAATTGAAGAGCTTGCGAATTTCATTGAAAACAAAACTTGCGCCTTTGTTGGAAAAAGCGGCGTTGGAAAAAGTTCTATAATAAATGTTCTTGACAACAATGTTGTTTTAAAAACTGGCAGCCTTTCCAAAAAATACGGCAAGGGAACTCATACAACAACAAAAGGCACGCTGATTCATCTTCAGCTGAACGAAGCTCTAATGGGCGGAAGAAAAGATGCGGTTGCAAATATAATCGATACTCCGGGCGTAAAAACTTTTTTGCTGCACGGAATTTCCGCGGAAAATCTTGCGCTTTATTACAAAGAATTTTTTCCGTTTATTGGAAAATGCAGTTTTGGAATGAGCTGTTCACATATAAAAGAAAAAGGCTGCGCAATTTGCAAAGCTGTCGAAGAGGGAAAAATTTCAAAGGCGCGCTACGAAAGCTGGAAAAAAACTTTTGAGGAATTAAAAACCGGCGTTTGGGGCGACTAGTTTTTCAATTAAAAAAGTCCTTTGGAATTTCTGATTCAATTGTAATTTTTTCTTTTGAAACTGGATGCACAAATTCCATTTTTCTTGCATGAAGTTTTATTCTGTCTGATTTTATTCCGCCGTAAAGCTCATCGCCTGCAATTGGAAGATTCACACTTGCAAGCTGAACTCTTATTTGATGTGTCCGCCCCGTGTGCAGCTGGCAGTCAATTTGGATAATGCTGCTTTTTTCTGAAATTATCTTAAAGTCAGTTTTTGCAAAAAGTCCACCCTTTGATTCTGGAACAATTCCCATTTTGCAAGCTGAGCTTTTTGGTGAAATCCGCGCAATAAAATTTTCAACAGTGAATTCTTTTTTTTCAGGAAGTTTTCCAGTGCAGACTGCTCTGTAGATTTTTTTTATTCCGCGGTTTTTAAACATTTCAGAAATTTCTTTGTTTATACTGCGGCTTTTTGTGAACAAAAGAATTCCGCTTGTTTCTCTGTCCAGTCTGTGCATTATTCCAACGTATGGCGGATTTCTAAGAGAAGGATTTTTTTGCCACAAATATTTTACTGTGCAGTCGTGGGCGTTTTTTCTTTGACCTGTAATTGTCTGTTCGGTTGGAAGAAAAGGCGGTTTGTTTATTGCGATTAAATATTCATCTTCAAAAAGAACATCTTTTTCTGTAAGTTCGAAATCTGTATCTTCCGGCTGTTTTTCAAAAAAGAATTTTTCCTTGTCAATTAAAACTTTAACTGTGCTTCCTGAATTTATTTTAAATGAAGGAATTCTGCATTGATTGGAATTTACATAAACTGCGCCGGAAACAATTAAGCGTCTGATTTTGCTGTTGGAAATTTCGCCTTCAAGAAGCTCTGGAATTTTTTGCCTTAAAAATTCATTTAAAGTTTTCTTTTCGTTTGATGTCCAAGTTTTTTCAATCATCGCTTTATAATAAACTTCATTTTGAATAAATTCAATTTCCGCTGAATTTTAATTTACAAAAAAAATGCAAGGTTTTATAATCTTGTGAATATGGAAAAGCAAGAAAACTTAAAGCTTGGAGTTTGCTGGATTTTATTTTCTGCATTTGGATTTGCGGTAATGGGACTTTGCGTCCGTTTGGCAGGAAACATTCCTTTTGTTCAGAAAACTCTTTTTAGAAACCTCATTGCGTTCTTTGTTGCTTTTTCGACTTTGTGCATGAAGGCAAAAAAAGACAAATCGGTTCTTTACATTCCTCGTGAGGCTTGGAAATTTTTGCTTTTAAGATCGGCAGTTGGTTCTCTTGGAATTTTTGGAAACTTTTATGCTTTGGGCTTTATGAATATTTCTGATGCCGCTATGCTGAATAAAATGTCGCCATTTTTTGCTGTGGTTGCAAGCATTTTCATTCTTGGTGAAAAGCCAAATTTTGTTTCTGCATTTTCATTGATTGTTGTTTTTGCCGGCTCGCTTTTTGTTATTAAGCCCACATTTGATTTTGTAAAAGTTTTTCCGGCTCTTTTTGCTTTTGTCGGCGGAATGGGAGCTGGCTTTGCGTCTTGCTTTGTAAGAAAACTTCATTCGTATAATGTTTGCGGAGATTTTATAATTGTTTTCTTTTCACTTTTTTCAAGTTTGCTTGCAATTCCGTTTGTTTTCTTTTGCCACGTGCCTATGACTTTGTTTCAAGTTCTGATTTTGCTTTGCGCGGGACTTGGAGCTGCTTGCGGTCAGTTCGGAATGACAAATGCTTACTTTAATGCTCCGGCTTCAAAAATTTCAATTTATGATTATTCAAATATTGTTTTTGCAGGAATTCTTGGATTTGTTTTTCTTGATCAGATTCCGGACGTTTTTAGCATTGCAGGATATTTTATTATAATTGGAACTGCCGTCTTTGTTTTTATTTACAATTCAAAAATTGCGGCTAAAAGGCAAGCTGAAAATTAGCATGGAGTTTTGCTTTCCGTAAGAGATTTTAAAATTGATTCCATTACTTTAAAGCTTGCAGGAGTCAGCGAGTCTATGTTGTCGCTTTGTGTGTGGAAAAGGCGCCAAGTGTAGGGCAGGTGCTCTTTGTATGAAAAGTCCGGAATATTTTCTTCAATGCGTTTTTGCTTTGAAGTTTCCCTGTTCATAACCGCATCTTCAAGAGATTTGTCGCTGTTGATTTTTCTTGCATAAAGTGAAGCTTCTTCTGCTGGTAAAAGTGTAATTGCGACTGCTGGAATTCCACAGGCAAGAAAAGATGCGTTGTCGCTGTACGGAACTGGAAGTGTCATCCATCTGCCGTCTGTGGCGCGCTTTAAAATATTTTGTGTTCTTGCGTAAAGGTCGTTGAATTGAGATTTGAATTTTGCGGAAGCCAGTGAACTTAAACCACTTTTTGAAAGAATCGGAATTTCACCGCGTCCGCAAGCGTCAAAAACATAGACATCATCGTTTGTAATTCCAAGACGCTGAAAAGTTTTTGCAATTCCAAATGCGCCTTGGTTTGTTACAGTCCAGCCGAGCTCTTCTCCGTCTGTAAAAAAAATTCTT
>NZ_DBKJ01000118.1:0-6939 GCF_002297325.1 Treponema sp. UBA753
ATTTTGAGCCGGGCTTTTCAAGCTTCTGGTACATTCTGACCGGGCTTGCCTGGGACGCTCTTCCAAGCGCGAATTCCATTGTCAAAGCCGGAAGCCCCAGCACAACAAGAAACGCAAGATAAACAAGAACGAACGCGCCGCCTCCGTTCTGACCGACCATCCACGGAAATTTCCAGACGTTTCCGCAGCCAATAGCGCAGCCTGCGCTCAGCAGAATAAATCCAAGTCTGCTGCTCAATCTTTCTCTAGCCATAAAGCCATTTTAGCAGAAATAAGGGGCGGTGTGTATAAAAATTTTTCATATTTAAATACAAGTGAACAATTTAAGGAACAAAAATTATTTTTCTTAAATCATCCTGAACAAATTCCAAAGAGCCTTTTAAATCCGCAGAAGCAAAAACAGAACCATACTTGCAGACAAAAATAAATGAAATGTCAGATCCGAATTCTTTTTTGAATTTATCAAGGAGCTTAAAAGATTTTTCCACGCCAAGAACAAAGGTCGCAGTCGAAAGCGCATCCGCCGTAATGCTAGATGGAGAAATTACAGTCGCGGAAACAATTCCAGAATCTGCAGGAAATCCTGTCGCAGGATCAAAAATGTGATGGTAACTTTTTCCGCCGGCTTCAAAATAGCGCTCGTAGCTTCCGCTTGTAACAACTGAATTTTCATTTATGCAAAGGCGCAAAAGAGGAGCGGCCGAAGGAGATTCTGGATTTTTTATTCCAACAGTCCATTTGCTGCCGTCAGATTTTTTTCCATAAACGTAAATGTTTCCGCCCAAATCTATAACAGCTTTTTTAACGCCGTGCATTTTTAAAATCTTACAGAGTTCATCTGCGGCAAAGCCTTTTACAATTCCGCCAAGATTTATTTTCATTCCAGCTTTCCGCAAAAAAACTGAATTTCTGGAAAGTCCAACGCAGCCAAAATCAACAAGTTCAAGAGCGTTGTTTATTTCAGTTTGCGAAGGAATTTTCTGGTGGTCTGTGTTTATGCCCCACAAGTCAACAAGCGGACCTGCAGCCGGAGTAAATGCTCCATCAGAAATCCATGCAGTTTTCAAAGCAAAATCTAAAACTTTTAAAACCTCTTCAGTTGTCTTTACCGAAGAAATTCCAGCCATTGAATTTATCCGTGAAATTTCAGAACTTGGCAAAGTCGCACTGAATTCATTTTCAATCTGCGCAAGACGTTCAAAAATTTCATCATAAAGTTTTTTTGTTCCGTCCTCAAATGCGTTGACTGTACAAAGAGTGTCCATCACAGTTTGTGTTCTTGGCTCAATTTTTCCAGAACATGAAGCGAATAAAAAAACAAAAACAATACAAAGCCGCAAAACAAATTTCATAAATCGTCTTCAACAAGCAAAGAATTTTTTTGATACTTTGGAAGAAACTTTTTAATTCCGCCAGTTTCAAAACTCACAGTAACAACGTATTCACCTTCATCGCTATAGTTAGTTCTTATGATTTGTCCATGCCCATAATCATCATGGAAAACGCAAGCACCCCGGCAGTATTTTTTTTCGAGTGGATTTTTTTCTGTGCGGCTAGATGAAAATGAATCTGGCTTTTGTCCAAGTATGCGGATTTCATTTCCAAGCTCAGCAAGAAACGGACTTGGAATCATAAAATTTGTTCTTCCAAAAAGCCGGCGGACTCCGCATGAAGTAAAATAAAGCTCGTCTTTTGCCCGCGTAATTCCAACGTAAAAAAGACGCCGCTCTTCTTCAAGTTCTGACTCCGTTTTTCCTTCGCGCGGAAAAATTCCAGATTCCATTCCTGTTATTATCACGCGCTTGAATTCAAGTCCTTTTGTGTTGTGAAGCGTAATCAGAGTAATCTTGTCTTTCTGCTTTTCTTCTTCGGATTCAGTTTTTAAAGTGCGGTCAAGATTTATGTGATCTAAAAAATCTAAAAGTCCTTGCTTTGTGCACGGATACAAAACTGCGCTGTTTACAAGTTCCTGAAGATTTTCAATTTTTTGCGTGCCGATTTCTTCATCCTGATCTTTGTGAAATTCTTCAAGCCCGCTTTCTTTTACAACTTTTTCAACAAACTCTGAAAGTTTTTTTTCATCTGCGGAAACAATATTATTTTCGTTTATCGCCTGCCCTGCAAGCAATGCCGCTTCTGAAGTTACAGGAACATCTGGCAATTCATCGGAAAATTTTTCAACAAGCGATTTAAAAAAATCAAATCCTTCTTTTGTCTTTTTTGAAAGCTTCAAAGATTCCGCTCCATTCAAAATTGAATTTCCATCAGAAGCTTCGATTATTTTATCTTGCGTTGTATTTCCAATTCCGCGCACAGGCTTGTTTACAATCCGCCTAAAAGAGATTTCGTCACGCTGATTCACGATAAATGAAAGCCACGAAATAATATCTTTTACTTCTTCACGCTCATAAAATTTCAAAGAGCCTACAACTTCATAAGGAATTTTTTTATGAAGAAATTCTGTTTCAAAGCCCAGCGACTGTGCGTTTGTTCTGTAAAGAATTGCCCAGTCACTATAAGGAATTCCATGCTCAAAGGCCTGCTCAATAAGGCTGTAGCAAAATTCAGTTTCATCATCTTGCGACGGAAGAAAAACCAATGCCGGCATTTTTCCTTTTCCGCGCGCAGACACAAGCTCTTTTCCAAGACGCCCGGAATTATTTTTTACAACATTTCCTGCGCAATTTAAAATTTCAGAAGTCGAACGGTAATTTGTTTCAAGGCGTATAATTTTTGTTCCCGGAAATTCATCTTTAAAATTCAATATGTTTTGAATTTCAGCTCCTCGGAATTTATAAATGCTCTGATCATCATCGCCAACAACACAGACATAAGTTCCAGAATTTTCATTGACGCCGGAAAGTTCCTTTAAAAGCTTAAACTGCGCAACGTTTGAGTCCTGGTATTCATCAACCAAAATAACTTTGTAGCGCGCATGAAAACTTTTTCTAATCAAATCATTTTCTTTTAAAATCAAATACGGGAGCAAAATCAAATCGCCAAAATCCACATTGCCAGTTTTTCTAAGACGTTGCTGATATTTTTCATAGACTTCAGGAAAAACAGGCTCATCGCAAATCCGGCTCAATTCCAAGTCTCCGGGAAGAAGACAATAGTCTTTTGCCAGCGCAATTTTTTTTGCATAATGCGACGCATCTTTTTTTGTAAGCGAAGGAAGTGCTTTTGAAATCAGTGAGCACACATCGTCATCATCGTAAACTGTAAAATTATTTTGAAGCCCAATTCCAGAATCTTCCGCACAGAGCCGAAGAAACCAAGCACCAAATGAATGAAATGTTCTTATGTGGGATTTTTGCGCGCGCGGCTCAAGATTTATTGCACGCTCTTTCATTTCTTCTGCGGCTTTTTTTGTAAAAGTAACAGCAAGAATCGAAGCCGGATTTATTCCAAGTTCCGAAATCATATACGCAATTTTCGTCGTGATTACGCGGGTTTTTCCAGAGCCTGCCCCGGCCAAAATTAAAAGAGGGCTTCCCTCATGTTCAACTGCTTCACGCTGCTCTTTATTTAAAACTGAAAGATAATCTTCCGCGTTCATTCAAGAAATTCTCCGTCAACATCAACATCGGATGCGGCAAGAGCCTTTGCCTTTACAACAGCTCCCGGAATTATTTTTTTCACGGCATTTTCATTGTCAAGGTCATAACGCACAACAAAAGCTCCGTCAACTTCCGGCGCGTCAAACCAGGCACGTCCAATTGCAAGACCTTCATCAGTGCCATCTTTGTTTTCAATTATTTCTTCAATTAGAACATCGTAAATTTTTCCGCAGCGCATTTTTAAGTTTTCAAAAGTTATTTCATGCTGCATTTCTTCCAGCCGAAAAGCTCTTGCCTTTGCTTTTTTTGAAGAAACTTGCATTTTCATTTTATCAGCGACAGTGTCTTCTTCTCTGCTGTACGGAAAACATCCGGACCAGTCGCTTTTTATTGACTGCAAAAATTCTTCTGTGCGCAAAGCATTTTCGTCTGTTTCCCCAGGAAATCCTGTAAGAAAAGTTGTGCGTATGCAGCTTTCAGGAAAATAAGAGCGGATAGTTTTTATAAGTGAAGTATAATTTTCAAAGCTGCCCTTTCGGTTCATGGCGCGTATTATTTTGTCGTCGCCAGACTGAAATGGAATGTCAAAATAAGGAAGAAACCTTGTGTCGTTTTTCATAACTTCAAGAATGTCTTTGTTAAAATGATCGGGATGAATGTACAAAAGCCGAATCCAAAATTTTTCTTCAAGCGCAGAAATTTTTTTTATCAAACTGCACAAAGGAGATTCGCCATATTTCTCATAAAAATTTTCTTCTGCACAAACAGGAGTTTTTAAATTCCTATAAATTATTTCATGCCAGTTTTTTTCAGAAGAAAATTCTTTGTCTTCTTCGCCGCAACCATAAGCTGCCAAATCCTGACCAATCAAATTAATTTCAAAAATTCCACGAGCCAAAAGAGATTTTATTTCCGCAACAATTTCATTTGAATTTCTTGAACGAAGTTTTCCACGTATAACAGGAATTGCACAGAATGAACATCGGTTGTCGCATCCTTCTGTGATTTTTACAAACGCACTTCCTTTAAAAGACAATAGAGAATTCCGCTCACCGCAGCAAACTCCTTTTTGTTCAGCTTTTAAAACCGGACGTTTTTCTTCAAACAAATCTTTTACAGCGGAATCAATCAGCTCCAAGTTTCCATTTCCAACAATTCCGTCAGCTTCAGGCAAATCTTTTTTAAATACATCCGCATAACGCTCGGCAAGACAGCCTGCCAAAAGAATCTTTGCATTCGGAAAAGCAGAACGCGCTTCCATAAGGGAATCTAGACTTTCTTTTTTTGCGCTTTCAATAAATCCACAAGAATTTACAATAACAAGGTCGGCTTTTTCAGGTTCAAAAACTTGCTCAAATCCAAGGCTAGAAAGCCTATTCATTATAAGCTCGCCGTCAACCTGATTTTTTGCACAGCCATGCTGGTCAAGAAAAAATTTTTTACTAGTCAAGTTCAAGCACCACTAAACGATATTTTCCGTCACTGTCACGAACCCATTTTATGTCTTCAGCCTGAACTTCACCAGCACGCCCAACTTCAAGATCATAGGAAGAAAGTCCTGCAATAACATGAATTTTCAAAGCGTTGATGTTGCTCATCCAAAGACGTGTTCCGTTGTTTGAAGTAATTGTAACAAGCTCGCCGCTCTTGTAATAGCCTTCAACATAATCTTGACGGTCGCTTTTATATCTGAAAAGACAAGAACCGCGGAATGTAACATTTATTGTAAACGGATAAGCGCGCGTGTCTTCATGAATTACCGTTCTGTTTGCATTATTTTTTACAGCCGAAGCCGCAGGAATTTCTGAAAGTTCTGTTCCAGATTTTCCATCTGAAAGTGCAACAAAAGAATTTTCAATAGATTTTTCAAGGATTCTCACTTCCGCGCCGTTCGCTTCATTGTCATTTGAAACATCGCTCAAATAAATAATCAAATCCGCAAATCCGTCTCCGTCAATATCTATATCACGTTCCTCGCTAAGCTCTACAATTTGATTTCCAGAAGGCGTAAGAATTGAAAGATTTCCTAAAGTTCCGCCAACTGTCAAAATAATATTTCCCTTGCCTTGTTTTGCAGGTACAAGAATTTGATCTCCTTTATAAAGTCGCTTTGTTTCGGGCTTGCCAGTAAATTGATACTGATGGATTTTTTCTTTTTCAACTTGCTCTCTTGCCTTAAGTTCTTTTTTCTGTGGAATCTTTAAAACGCTGAAATAAATATAAATTCCAATCGCCGCCAAAACTAAAACAACAGATGCGACAATTACAGGAATAAGAAAAACTGGCTTCTGCTTTTTTAAAAGCTCAACTGGAACTGGAGATTCCTGAATTTTTTTCGCATGATAAAGCCGCAAAATTTCATCTTTGTCCAGCCCCAAAAATTCACAATAATTTGAAAGAAAACCTATAAAATAAGATTCTCCAGGAAAGTCTTCAACGCGCTCATTTTCCAATGAATCTATATAATTTTTTGTAATCGCAGTTGCACGCTCAATCGCTTCCATGGAAACTTTTTTTTCTTCACGGGCATTGCGCAAAATTTCTCCGTAGCTTTCCATTTATTACTCCGAAAGAAGAAAGTTGTTGTAGTTATTTGCAGATGACGGCGGATCATAAATAAAACGCTGATCGCTTATACTCACATTCAAGTTGTAATTATGAAAATCAAAAATATAATCAACGTCCTGAGCTGAAACCGCAGCAACACGGCGAATTAATTTTGTCGAAGGATCTACAGAAAGTTTTATTGTACGGAAAGCTTCAGCCGCGGATCTTCTTGAAAGCAAAAGATTCACAACCATTTCATCGCTGTTTTCATCCAAAGGAACTGCGCTTTGTCCAGACTCATAGGCAACTGTGTAATAACGGCGCAAAAGAGAAAGTCCCTGAGCTGTAGCCGCATTTGGTCCAGAAGCAGTAACATTCTGTTCAAGAATTGCGGAAGTCGGGCTTGGCAAATAAATTGTAAGGTCATCACCGTTAAAGACAACAACTTGTTCCGCAGGATCCGAAAAATCTATGCGAAGCATTTCTGGACGCTTAAAACTGATTTTTCCTTTCATTTCATTTTTGTCAATTGTTATGTCAATGTCAGCTTCATAGTCTTTTATTTCCGCATAACGGTCGCTGACAGATTTAAAGAAATCGCTCGCCGTCGTAATTTCCTGTGAAAAAGCCGCCGTGCAGAAAGCACACATAAAAACTGCGGCACACAAAAACTTTTTCATTTAAAGTACTCCAAACTGATATATTGTAGAAAAATAATCTTTTATCGTCAACAGGCATATTTAACAGCGAAAAATGTCCGAAGTGATTTTTATTCAGAAAAAAGTTTTGGGAATTTTATTTAGCCTGAATTTCGAGTTTTATGATTTAATGT
>NZ_DBKJ01000118.1:7094-27222 GCF_002297325.1 Treponema sp. UBA753
GTTCTTATCAAAACTCGAAGTTTGGGCTATTTAATTATTTCTTTTATTTCTTCAAGAACTGAAAGCGCATTTATTCCAGTCTGAAGAGTTGAACGCAAGTTTGCTTTTCCGTCTAAAAAATCAACGGCATTTTGAATCATATTTGAAAAGTAGAAAGTTTTTTTCGGCAGACTTTCGGAACGGTCATTTAAAAGTGAATAGAATCCGCTGTAGAGAGAAGATTTTTCCCGGTGATACAATTTTAAATATCCGTTTCCAATGCAGACTCGGCCTTCTGTTCCCGTAATGGAAATTTCAAATCCAAAGAAACGTGAACGCCCGCTTATTCCAATCGTAACATCAGGGCATTTTGAAGTTGAATAATGCGCGCTGAATTGCCGGACATTTTTTTCTTCATCATGGAAAACGCCAGTAACAATAGGAAATCTAAGAAGCGAATTTACCGTTTTGATTTTTTTTTCAGAATTGTTTAATCCTGAAGCGCGGCTAAGAAGTCCGACTTTTTTTTCAGAGGGATTTTCCAAAGATATTTTTTTCAGCGTTGAAGGCAAATCATCTTCAAGAAAAAACAAAACCGCATCAACCAAATGCGTTCCATCGTGGATAAGACTGTAGGCTCCAGTTTTTTCTTCCGCCGGATTATAAACACAAAGGCTTGAGCAAAGTTCTGCCCGTATGCTTTGAATCTCTCCGATTTTTTTCATGTAGCTTTTTGCCAATTTAAAATCTTCCGCAAAACGCCGCTCGTGGTTTACAAGAACCGGCACTTGGAATTCTTTTGCAGCCTGCTGAATTTTTTCCGCTTCCGAAAGATTGAGCGCAACTGGCTTTTCCAAAATTACAAGTTTCGGCTTTGCGTGGATTGCTTCAACTGCTTCCTTTAAATGGGCATTTTCATTCACGGCGACCGTAACAATGTCTGGGCGACATCTTGCATAAAGATTCGCGCTGTCTGAATATCCAACGGCTTTTTTATTTGCGTCCTGCCATTTTGAAAGCGCAATGGAATCAGTGTCGCAACCGGCAATCAAATTTATCCGAGGATTGTTCAAAAGTGCCATTGTGTGACTGGCGGGCTGCTCGCGTTTTTTGTCAAGTCCAAGGCTGTAACCGATTCTGCCCAAGCCAACCAAAGCCGCCGTGTATTTTTGCATAAGCTAAAATCAGTCCATTAGTTTTTCGTATTTCTTTGCAAGCCTGCGGGATTTTTTTGCAGCAAGTCCGCAATAGTTCGCCGGATGCTCAAAGAAATTTTCTGGATTTTCCACTCCGAGTTTTTCAAGCTGAGCAGTTATTTTTTCAAATGCTTCTTTATGAGTCTTTAGAACTTCAAAGAATGTTTTTCCAGATTTTTCAGCTTCCAAAGTAATCTTGCGGATAACCTCGTGGCCGTCATTGATTCCAGCTTCGCCAAGCAAAATATAAGCAGGCTCGGCAAGAACTCCGCCTTTTACTTTTCCGCCGGCATTTTCAAGATTGCGCGCCATTGTTTCTTTGTCAGCCTGAAGACCCGAAACAACGCTGTTCATTCTTGCAACCGCCATTGTAAATCCTGCAACATAATCTGCCATAAATCTTTGGCTTGCGGAATTTGTAAGGTCGCGCTGATGCTCTGAAATCTGATCCATGTAAAATGTAATAACACGCGGACACATTGCCTTCCAAAGAGATTTTACGTGCTCGCTATTCCACGGATTTCTTTTTTGCGGCATTGTGCTTGAACCGACTTGAGTAGAAGCAAAATATTCAAAAACTTCTCCAATTTCTGAACGCTGAAGGTTGCGAAGATCATCTGCAAGATTCGCAATAATTCCAAACGCAACATTCATTTCCAATAGGAGGCGCAAAAGATATTCCGGCTCAACAAGCTGATTTGAATATTCGCTGGCAGAAAGTCCAAGAAATTCAACATAGACACGTTCAAGTTCTTCCGGGTCTTTTACAATCATCGAAGGTCCGTTGTAAGATCCGACAGGTCCTGCAAGTTTGCCTACAAGCTGATTCGAAAGTTCTTCTATGCGCAAAATCGATTTTCCAAGGCGGCTTACAAATTCTGCAACGCTCCAGCCAAAAGTAATAGGAACTGCGTGCTGTCCGTGAGTGCGTCCAACTTGCGGAACTTCTGCATCGCGATCTGCAATAGCGCAAAGATGTTTTTCAAGTTTTTTAAGCTCAGGAAGAACAACATTTTTTGTAACATCTCTCATTCTGCATGAAAGAGCTGTGTCAAGAATATCAACGCTGGTTGCTCCAAGGTGAACCAAAGGACCGATTTCCGCAGAAACTTTTGTCTTCATAACGTTTACAAGCGCGCGGATATTGTGCTTTGTTTTTTCCTCTTCCGCATAAACTTCAGCAGGATCAATTTCCGAAGCGACTTTATCAAGATTCTGCGCAATTTCATCTGTGAGTTTTCCGCGCAATTTTAAATGGCTTTTTACAAGGGCAGCCTCGCATTTTGCACATGAACGGATTGAGGCTTCCTCTGAAATATACTTAGAAAGACCGTTAAAAACTTCGGCCTCTGACAATGAATATCTGTGGTCGATACAAGAAATGTTTTCAAAAATGTTACGTGTTTCCATGAAAAAATATTGTAGTTTATCTTGCAATAATTTTCAATTGCGGGTTCTGCGCCGATTTTCGCGTTTTAATTTTCCGTGAACTTGAATAACTTTCTTTTTTCTTCTCCAGAAAGATTTGAATATGTGCAGCAATTTTTCAAGTCCACAAGAACAACCTGGCTTTCCACATAGCTCCAAAACTGACTTTTTTTTGCCCTGCTGAAATTGAACGCCCTGATTTTTTTTGCAAGTTCAAACGAAACGTCCTGCATTACAAAAACGCGCAAAACAACAGAACGCCTGTTTCTTGAAAAACCGTCTGCGCCGGAAAGTGTTATTTCAGGCAATCTTTGAAGTTCGGACAAAACAAAATTTTCATCATTGCAAAACGAAACTAAGCACGCTTCTTTCTGCTCAAAGCCGTCATCGTTTTTTGAAAGCGTTCCTGCAATATCGTATTCTTCGCCAAGGTAAAAAGAATCAATTTTGTAATTCTGTGAAAGTGAAGAAATCAAAAGTTCTTTGTAATTTTGAAAATTCATTTTACGCTAGCTGCAATTCTGAATCCAAAAAAATTGTAGGCTTCATTTGGATCGTAAGAGTAGCGGTCTCCTGCCGAAACAAAAAGCGTGTATTCATTCCAGCTTCCGCCGCGCATAACACGTTCCGCGCCATATTTTGGACCTGAGTATCTTTTGGACAAATCATAGGCTTCATAAGGAGCTTCCCAATCCCAGCAAAATTCAATCACGTTTCCGCTCATGTCAAAAATTCCGGCTCCATTTGGATTTCCGCTTGAAGGGCTTGGAGGTGCGCTTGTAGAAAATGGAGTTCCGGCTGTTCCAACTCGTTTCGTTCCATTTGAATTTTCAAAATACCAGGCGACTTCTTCAACTGGAACAGAAGAATCGTCTTTTCCGTTTGAATCAACTTGTCCGCTAGCCAAAGCTCCAGATTGCAGTCCGCTAGAAGTTTTTCTTGCCGCATATTCCCATTCGGTTTCAGTCGGAAGCCTGTAGCCATTGCTTTTCCAGTTGCATTCCGACAAGTCGCACGAAGCTGTATCTGTGGCGTCTTTTAAAATCTGTCCGTCGTAAAAATAGCAGGGAACTTTTCCATCCATCTCGCTGAACGCATTGCACCAGACAACGGCATCGTACCAATTTATATTTGTAACAGGCTCATAGCAGTTCATCTGAGTCGGAGCTTTTCCTCTTGAACCAGAAGAACCTTCCTGCCCGGGATTCGCAAAAACATATCCGTTTTCTTCTGCCCACAATCGCACTTTGTACCAAAGGTTGTAAGTTGTTTCGTAGCGGTTAATCTTGAATGGAAAAACTCTTCTCTTTGCAGTTACCGACTGGGAATTTTCTCCAATTATATATTCAATTTTTTTTCTTGAAGAAGCGAATTCAACAAAATCAATATCATTAAAAAAATTCTCTGAAGATTCCTGCGCAAAAATCTGTGCCGCTGCAAAAAAAATCAATGCAAAAATTTTTGTAAATTTCATTTTCTTTTCTCCGCTATTTTTTCCTGTTTTTTTATGTAGCGTCTTTGCTTTCGTTCCGCGCGCCGGGCTTTAAATGAAATTCTTTTTCTTGCTTCAACAGACGGAGTAAGACGGCGTTTCATAAACATAAAATATCCAAACACGGAAGTAAAAACGCAAAGTCCCGCAATCGCAACAGCGCCAATCCATTTTGAAGTCGCCCAAGGAAGAGGAACATTTATTCCAAAATAGCTTGTTACCAAAGTCGGAAGCATAAGCACAAGGTTCCAGGCGGTCATTGTTTTCATAACGATATTCAAATTGTTCGACAAAACCGAAGCAAAGGCATCGTTCATTCCTGCCATAATATTCGTGTAAGTTCCAGCCATGTCCAAAGCCTGCTTGTTGTCAATTTCAACGTCATCAATCCAGTCCTGATCTTCTTCATCCAACTTGATAATTTTTGTCTTGCGGAGTTTTTCCAAAAGCATCTGGTTGCTTTTTAGAGATGTTGTAAAAAACACAAGCGATTTTTGAATGTTTAAAAGCTGAATCAATTCATGGTTCTGAACAGAGCGTAGCATTTCATTTTGAATTGTTGTGGCGCGCCGGTTAAGTTCTTTCAAGTAGCGCAAAAACGTAAGATCTGCGCGAGACATAAAGCGAATCGTAAAAGCCGGAAAATCGTTAAGTGAAAGCTCTTTGATTCTGTTTGCGGCAAAATCTTTTAGAACCTCGCAGTCAGTCCAGCAAATTGTTATAAAAAATTTGTCGAATGTAATTATTCCCAACGGAGCTGTAAAATAGCTTACATCGTCTCCCGGAGAAAAAACAGGAAGCTTTATAATTGTAAAAGTATATCCAGTGTCATCATTCCGTTCAATTCGGGAAAGTTCGTCCGGGTCAAGAATATCAAGCATGTTTTCAGAATCGATTCCGTAAGTTTCTTCAAGCTCGCGGATGTCGTCTCTTGTAACAGATCTTGCATCAACCCAAGTGTTCATTTCCGGGACAAGCTCTTCTTTTTCCTTGCTTACAAGTTTTCCGTTTTCCTGCTGCCAATATGTAATCATAGCAAATCCCCGCTAAAAGGCAGCTCCCAAAATTCTATGCAAGCAAAACAGAAACTGCCGTAATTTTTTCTAATCTACGTTGATAACAACTGCCGCTATCCATAACCAACTCTATTTTAGTTTGAAGGCAAATTTTTTACAATCTTTATGATGTAAAGCTCAACGTATCTTTTTAAAGCCGGATGATTTTTTATTTTCATCATGCTTGGAGTGTCAACCAAAGATTCCGCAAGACGCCGAATTCGCTCCGCATTGAAAGTGTCAGCTTTTAAAGTACGCAAAACTTTTCTGAAATAATCGCGGATTAAAGAATTGACATCCTCGCCAAGATTTTCGTAATTCTGCTTTCCGATTCTGTCATTCCATTCGTGCATATAGCCTTTTAGTTCACGGTCCAAAGTGCTGCTTTCCGGAACAAATTCTTTTTCAATTTCAACAGCAAGTTTTCTTAGTTCTCTGCGCCTTGTATTTTTTGGATCTATGCTGTCATCTTCATCGCGGCGTTTTAAAATTTCGCTTTCTTTTTCTTTTAGTTCATTTTGAATTTTTAAAGCTGCGGAAGCTTCTTTTCTTGCTTTTGGCTTAGGCTTTTTAAACAAAAGCTTCATTATAAATGAAACAATCGGCATTGCGTACCAGAACGGCAATTTTAACTTTGCATCTGCAAGAAGTTCCTGCCTGCTAAGCATAAGAAGTTCGCTGTAAGAAATAAGAGAATCATTTCTGAACAAGGTTATATGTCCCGGAGTCTGGTCTTCAAAAGCGACAACCGGCAAAAATGAAGCATTCAAAAGGGCCGAAAGCACAGGCTCAATAGAAGAAACTTCTCGCTCAAGACATCTTTCAAAAGCTGCATTTTCTTTCATTTCAGGCAGAAGCTCATATTCCTTAAGATTGTTGTACCAGCTTTTTATAAGAGCCTCACGCACCAAAATGCGCACATCGTTTGCAAGCCTGATTATAAGAGGAATGACGCGTTCCTTGAAAATATAATATCCGTTTCCATCGTTAACCTTAAAAATCAAAAGCTCCGGCATCTGGTTTCCAATAGATTCCTGAGTCTTCGCCTTTAAATGATTCATCAGCTGCTCTTCTTTGTACTGGCCCAAAAGCGGAATTCCAGTTTTATCCTTCATTTTTCTGATGTCATTTAAATTGTAATAATATGGAGGATTTTTCATAAGAATATCCAGTTGCTCAAACGCCGCCTGCGCCTGCAATTTTTCTGCAGCCTTTGATTTATAATAAGAAGTTGCAATTTCAATTATGGCAACTGACTGCAAAATCGTAATGTCTTCCGGCGCAAAATCTTTGAGTTTTGTGTAATCCTGCTTTATAAAATAACAGAGCTGGCTCCAGTAATAAAAATTGTCGCCTGTGTTCTTTAAAATATCAAGAACCGTTGATGGATTTGCGCAAAACTGATTGAAAAATGTTTTTATAGAAAGCTCTTTTCCGGGATTTGAAATTGAAAGCTTCTTTAAAAAATAATCATGCGATTCTTCCTTGTGCATAAGCTCCTGAAGTTTTTTCAGCGCAAGGTTTATAAGATTTGCAATTGGAAAAGAAGACGGATAAATAAGAGAAGGAACTGTCTTTGAAAAAACGATGCAGTAAAGAGTTCTGTCGTTAATTTCTTCTTTGTCTAAGCGTCCGTAAATAATTTCATCAGCCTGTTTTTTTGTAACAACATCAATCGGAACAATTTTCGGCATATCATTTATGCTTGGAAACGGAATCGAAATATTAGCTTCAATCTGATTAAACAAGCCGTTGTATTTTTCAATAAAATATGGAACAACAAAAATATAGTCTTTATTTCTTATAGAACTGATTACAACCTGACGGTCAGCCACAAGACCGTTTATTTCAGCTTCAAGCACAGCTTTGTAATCGCTTGAGCAATAACTTTCAAGCGCGGAATTTTCTTCAATGTGATGCTGAGCATATCTGTGAACATAGTCTGCGAACTGTCCGTATTCAAGCATATCTGTTTTTTGCTTGGAACAATTGAATTTTAAAAGTGTCAAAATATTCGAGGTCGTAGCCATGCCGCATATTATATATGGAAAAACAACAAGAGTAAACAAATAACGCAAATGTAGCAGGTGTTTTTATTTAAAGGAAATTTCTGAAATTTATTTTTGAAGGAAAGCATTTTTTGTAAAAAAACGGAAATAAATTTAATTGAAATCACGAAAGCAAAAAGCTTCGGAAAAATTATTTTATTTTTATGGAGGATTTTATGAATGCCTTGAATCAAATTATTCTGGAAGGAAATGTTGTACGCCAGCCAGAAAGAAAAAACTGCAAAAACGGAGCTTCATTCTGCCGGATTCCAATTGCCGTAAACAGAAAGTACAAAGCCAGCGACGGAAACTACGTTGATGAAGTTTCGTACTTTGATGTCGCGACATTCGGACAAACCGCTGAACTTTGCGAAAAATGGTGCCCAAAAGGAAGAGGAATCCGTGTAGTCGGAAGACTCAAGCAGACAACAATGCAAACCGAAGACGGAAAAAAACGCAGCATCATAGAAATAATCGCCGAGCACGTTGATTTTAAGCCGATTCCCAAAAAAGCTGAAGAAAAAGCTCTTCCAGCTCCTAAAAAAACATCTGGAAAAAAATCAAAAGAAGAATCTCTTGAAGCTGCGCCCGATGAATTTTGTGAGCCGCTAGAAGATGATTTGGAATTCTAATATCATTATCGGGCTTGACCCGATAATCTGACAATCCATGTGCAAATTATAGCGGATTCCCCGACAGAATCGGGGAATGACATTCTTTTTCAATGATTATTTTCGCTTCTTATTGTCTTTTGCAGTCTGGGCATTTCTAGCCTGAGCCGCCTGATAAGCTTCCATTTTTTCTGGGTTGTAAAATCCATTTTTCCAATTAAATCTGGAAGCTCCTTCTATAAAATCATGTTTCTGTATAATTGAAACAAGGTTTTTTATGTCGCTCTTTAAAATTTTTGTCTTTGAAAAGTCTATAAGCTGATGTGTCCAGCCTTTGCTTTTTAAAGTTTCCATTTTGTCCAAAAGACTGAACGGATATTCCGGCATTACAAACGAACCGTCCGGCGTTGAATTCACTTTAAATCCCATGCCTTCTTTGTCGCTGAAATAAGTAAAATCATAATCGCCCGGCAGCTTGAATCTCATTCGGAACAAAACTGGATAAGAGAAAACGCTAAGAAGAACACGTGAACGCTCCAAAGAGTTTTCAAAAACAGTTTCAAGGTTTTTTTCAGAATTTTCTGCAGGAGACTGCAACGCCATAATATTGCTGTTTTCAAGGAAGCTTACGGCCCAGCGGTTAAAAGTGTAAAGATAAGGACCGGCAATCAAATTTACCTTGTATTTTTTCAGAATATTTATATGCGCAATGTTGTTTACAATAAAAGTTGAATATCCTTTTTCCACAAGAACTAAAACAATGTTTTCAAATTCTTCTGATTTTCCTTCAGCAAAGAACGGATCAAGCGAAATCACAGTCATTTTTTTACTGTACGGAAGCAACGGTTTTGCAGGCGAATCTTTGTTCAGAAGATCATAAGTTGTTTCGGAATTAAGTTCAATTATAAGCCGCACCGGATGAAGAGAAGAAACAATATGCGCATCCGCCACAGTCGAAACCTGAATATAAAGTCCTTCCGGAAACCAGCTAAGCTCATTTTTTGCAAGCGGAGTAAGATCCAAAATCGGCAAGCGTTCAGGGCCGGGCTGTTTTCTAAATTTTGAAAGGTCAGACGGAAGAACTCTTTTATAACGCTTGGACATGGATTTTGTCTGCAAAAGGTAAACGCTGTCTCCCTTGGAAAATCCAGAAGGAATGTCAATCCACCTTGAACCTTTTACGTCCTCGGAAAGAACGCGGATTTTGTGGCTTTCGCGGCCTGTGTCATCTTTTTTATGCAGACGAATGCTGTCTCCCGGATCCGGGTTGTAGTCGCCTCCAGAAATTGTTGCCATTTGAATAGAAAATTCCTGTTTCTTTTCCAAAGAAGATGCGTATTGTTCTTTTTCAGAAGCGGAGGCAGGTCTTGTCTGATTTATTTTTCCAAGGAAAATTCCAGTTCCTCCAGCCTGCTTTGGATTCAAAATTTTTTCGCCAGCTGAATCAACACCTTCCTCTACGGATTTAAAGCCATACCAATAATCGGTTTTTGAACGCGCAAAATCTGTACTTAAAATTCGCTTGCCTTCTGCAATAGAACCTTTTTTATCTTCACGCCAATGATCCATTACATAACGGTAGGCGGCGGTTACAGCTCCAACATATTCTGCGCTTTTCATTCTGCCTTCAATTTTAAAGCTGTCAACGCCCGCTTCCATAAGTTCTGGAACATGGGAAATAAGTTCCAAGTCGCAAGGAGAAAAATAATATCCGTTTGCAACAGTTCCAGGAATTTCAGCTGAATAAATTCTACGGCAAGCTTGAGTGCAGACTCCACGGTTAGCTGATTTTCCACCAAGATAGCTTGAAAAAAGGCAAAGCCCTGATTCACTCACACAAAGCGCGCCATGGACAAACATTTCAAGCTCGGCATTTGTTTTTGCCTTTATTGCACGGATTTCCTCAAGTCCAAGCTCACGCGCAACAACAACACGCTTTACGCCCTGCTTGCACAAAAGATTTGCAGCAGCCGCGCTTTCCACATTCATCTGTGTTGACGCATGAAGCTCCAAGTCCGGAAAAAATTCCTGGCACATTCTGATTACGCCATAATCCTGAACAATTATTCCGTCCGGTCCAATTTTATTTAAATATGAAAGAAATCTATAAAGACGCTCTGTTTCGTTTTCTTCACAAACAGTATTTACAGTTACATAAATTTTTTTGCCAAGCCGGTGCACGCTTTGAACAGCAGCCTCAAACTGATTCCATGCAAAATTTGAAGATCTAAGTCTTGCATTAAAACTCTTCAAACCCATGTAAACTGCATCCGCGCCTTCGCCTATAGCAGCATCAAGCGCTTCAATATTTCCCGCAGGAGCTAATAATTCTGTCATTTTTTCAGTATACAAGTTTTCTTTAAGTTTGTCATTGCAAGATAACCGCCTTGAATAAGCTCGTTTATTTAGGTATATTTTCCGCATGGGGAATCGAAATTTTTTTAAGGACTTGCTTAATTCATTCTTTGGAGGAAACAGTCCAGAGGCCGCAAAAAAACGTGCCTTAAAAAACATTGCAAAAAGCCTTTCTAAGACCAAATATCATTTTTACAAGACTTCTTCTAATGAAATAGATTCAAGCTTTGCAAAATTCTTTTACGAAATATATAAAGCAATTTCACCAGCGCAGGCAATGCTTCAGTCTATAAATCCAAAAGCATTTAAACGGATTGTAATTGACAATTCTCTTTCGGACAAACAGCTTGAATCGCTAGGGAACATTTCGGAACTTGCAATTATAGACGCCGCAAAGAAAAAGCCGCTAAAAGAAGTTTTTGAGCAAACAAAACTTTATGTGGACGCCTTTTCCGCAGAATTCGACAGCAACAAAATTTCTGCAATCGATGGCGTTTATACAAAACTCATGGGCTTTGTAAATTTCGTGCAGTTCGATTATTTCTTTATGCTCAAAAAATTCGACAGTTCGCTTAAAGAGCACAACTTTTCAAATCCGCCAAGATTTATGCCTATAAGCGGAACTTATGTTCTTGAAGACTTGAAAAATTTCATGGATGTCGCTTGGTCGATTCAGTTTGATTCTTCTTGGGACGAAGTTTTCAAGCTGATAAAAAAAGTAAAGGGCGCAGATCCGGTTTCTCTTGGCGTTTGGAAAAAAATCCTTGCAAGAATCCGCTATTTAAAAGAAAACAAAATTATTGAAATGCTCATTCAGCTTATTTCCGAAGATCCATCTTACAATGAAGTTTACACAACAAAAGATTTGTACATCGTTGACGATTTTATCACGGAAGTAAAAAAACAGGCGGAAAATACTTTATCTGCTCTAAAAGAAAAGCAGACGGAAGGAAAAATAGAAGTTCTTCTGAACCAAATTTTTGGAACAACTCAAATAGAAAAACTAAAATTTTATACAGAAGCAGGGAGCGCGCCTTTTGAACGCAAGGAAATTGGAAGGTTTGAATATTGCGAGCCTCTTGCATACTTAAAGAAATTTATTCTCGATTATGTAAAAAAAGATGTAAAGGAACTTTCTGACATTCTTCTTGTCCGCGGTGAATGGGCAAGCCAGCAGCTAGCAACCCCAATGAGCGAAGCTTTCCATCAGCTTATTGAAAACGCAGACAAAATCATAGCACTTGACAACAGTCTTGATGACAGTGTTGATCTTGGCTTAAAAATGAAAACTCATCTTCCGCGAACAGAACGCGACAAGGAATCAAGAAACATAATTCATTCAACACTGAATTTCGTAAATACTTCCGCAGCAAGAATCATTCTTGGTTCTGTAAATCTTTTCATCACTTATGGAAGAAATCTTAAAATGGTTCTTGAGGACTGCATAAAGCCGCACCCAACTTTAATAAGAAACTGGAAAGACATAGATCATTTTGCGGAAGGAAAGCTCAAGCAAATGTGCATCGGCGTATACAAGGAAATTTTTTCTTTTGTTTCCCTTATGCAGAATTTCCATATTGAAGTAAACGAAGACGCTTAAAAACCACGGAGCATCTATGACTTACACAACAAATCTTACAGTCCGCTCTTACGAATGCGACAGTTACAGCCATGTAAACAATGCAGTTTATTTAAATTATCTTGAAACAGCGCGCATGGATTATCTGCACCAAATTGGATTCAACTACAAGGGAATTGTAGAAGCTGGCTACTATCTTTACGTAACGCACATTGATATTTTCTACAAGAATTCAGCATTTCTTGATGATAATCTGACAATAGAAACAACTCCTGTAAAACTTGGAGCTGTAAGCGGAACTTTTCATCAGACTATAAAGAAAGAAGACGGACACATTTGTGCGGAAGCTGATGTAACTTGGGCTTCTGTAAAAAACAATGCGCCCGCCCGCCTTCCAAAAGAATTTATTGTAGACGGACTTCGCCCATAAAATTTATTTTAAAACAGAATCAACTAAAGCCTTTAAGCCGGGATCTTGTTTTACCGATGAAGTTTCAAGATTTTCTTTTATTGTAAAGATTCCGTTCTGCTCAACAATTGCCTTAGTCATATTTTTTGTCCTTAATGATGATTTTGTAATTTTTGAAAGAAGTCCCGAAGTGCAAGTCTTGTTTGTCTTTGTAATTTCAAGAGCTTTTTTCATAAGTCCATGCTCCGAAGAAGAAGAGGAAGGATTACAGATTTTTTGTTCTTTTTCAAATTCCGACATTTTCTTTTAGAGTCCTGAACTTATAAATTTTCGACATAAGGATAAAAAAGTTTAGCACATTTATTTTCTGAAAATTCCAAAGAAAAATCAAGCAAAAAGTTAGCATAATGCAAAATTTAAGCCGCACTTTCATTTGTTTATTTTAAAATGTATAATAAATTTTATGATTGAAATTCAGCAAGAGCAAGAACAAAAAGTAAAATGCCTTTTAGTCGGCGCGCCAGATAAGAAAAACGGAAATCCAGAGCCAAAGGAACTGCAAAGTCTAGTGCAAACGCTGGACATGGAAATTGCAGGCACAATTGTGCTTACACGCATAGAGCCGACTCCAGCCTACGGAATGGGCACAGGAAAAGCTCAGGAAATTGTGGACAAGGCAAAAGAAGTTTTTGCGGACTGCATAATTTTTGACTGGGAAATAGATCCGTCCAAGCAGCGCAACTGGGAAAAGCTTGCCAGTATTCCGGTCTTTGACAGAAACGAAGTAATAATAAGAATTTTTGATTCACGTGCACAGACAAAAGAAGCAAGCCTTCAGGTAGAACTTGCAAAACTCCAATATTCACTTCCAAGACTAAGCCACACCTACGGAGACATGGCGCGGCAAAGAGGCGGCTCATTCGGAAACAAAGGAAGCGGCGAAACTCAGCTAGAACTTGATCGCCGTCAAATTGAAGATAAAATCGTTCAGATAAAAAAAGAACTTGCGCAAGTAGCAATAAACAGAAACATCCAACGAAAGCAAAGGGAACGAACCGCAGCCGCAACTTGCTCTTTGGTTGGCTACACAAACGCCGGAAAATCAAGTTTGCTCAATGCGCTTACCGGGGCAGATGTTCTTGTAGAAAACAAACTTTTTGCAACGCTAGATCCAACCACAAGAAAATTCGCACTTTCGGAAGCCTCGTCTGTTTTAATGACAGACACTGTTGGATTTATTTCAAATCTTCCGCATACTTTAATCGATGCATTTAAATCCACGCTGGAAGAAACTTCTCTTTCTGACTTTCTTTTGATCGTGGTTGATTCTTCCGATCCTGATTGCGAAAAACAATATCAACAAGTGCAGAAAGTTCTGAAAGAAATTCACGCTGAAAAAATTCCGCAAGCCGTTATCTTGAACAAATTCGATCTTGTAAAAGAAAATTTTATCACTGTATCCCAGTTGAACAAAGCTTTTCCAAACGCAATTCATGCAAGCGCAAAAACAGAGCTCGGATTTGAAGAAATAATTTCAGTTCTTACAGAAAATCTTCTTGGCACAGAGCGGAAATTCAAAATCCCAATGGAAAAAGCTGACTTGGTTGAACTTGCAAGAAAAAATGGAACAATTGAAAAAGAAGAGTGGCTTGAAAATTTCATCGAGTTGACTGCAAGAATTCCTGGAACATTCGATGAAAACGGGAGCGCAACAACAAGAACACTTTCTTTGCTAAAGGAATTTATTGTATGAATCTGAATAAACTGAACAAATTTCTTTTTTCATTTGCAGGCGTAATTCTTCTTACAATAATAATTGTTACAATTGCATTTTATATATTCACAAAAGAAAATCCTGCGAGCGCATACAGAAAATCAGATCCAAGTCCAAAGAAAATCACAAACATGAACGCCGGAAAAGAAAAAAGCATGGACGCATTCACGGACATTGGACAGTTGCGAATTTTTGCAAAACAAATTTCAGAAAAAGACGAGCAAGTTGTAATCGTTGTTTCCCCATGGTTTTCGTACCCTGCAGAAGACAAGGCTTTGTTTGAAGAGCTTTCATTAAAGGAACGGCAGATAAAGTCGATTTTCACAAATTATTTTTCTTCGTTCACTTTCAGCCAAATCCGGTCAAAAGGAGAAAATTTAATAAAGGAAGAACTGCTTAAAAAAATAAACGAAAATCTTGTAATGGGACAAATTCGAGCGGTTTATTTCAATGATTATATTTTTATAGAGTAAAAAATATTCTCTTTACAGTAAAAATATTGCTTGCAAACAATTTTTTAACTTTGCTTATCCATTTCCATATTGCAAAGTTCGTCGCAAATTTCATTATACTTTATACCCGCATGTCCTTTAACCCACTTCCATTCGATATCAAGAAGATTGTAAACTGAATCAAGTTGAATCCATAAATCT
Source organism: Treponema sp. UBA753 (assembly GCF_002297325.1). Lineage (NCBI taxonomy): Bacteria > Pseudomonadati > Spirochaetota > Spirochaetia > Treponematales > Treponemataceae > Treponema > Treponema sp. UBA753. Next base: position 21,674 of record NZ_DBKJ01000118.1, read on the forward strand.
TTGTTAAGAACAGGTTTCTTTGCGGAAGTTTTCCAGCCGTTTTTTTTCCAGTTTTGAATCCAAGAAGTTATTCCGTTTTTTACATACTGGCTATCTGAATAAACTGAAATATGCTGATTTTTCCAAAGCGCATTTTTAGCAATTGCATTGAGCGCGCTGATTGCCGCCATAAGTTCCATGCGGTTGTTTGTTGTAAGTTTTTCTCCGCCTGAAAATTTATATTCTTTTTCGCCGTCAATGATAACGCAGCCCCAGCCTCCGCATCCAGGATTTCCGCGGCAGCCGCCATCAGTATAAACAACAATGCCTGAATTATTTTCCATTAAAATTTCCTTTCACTTTTTTTTATTCCGCAAGAATCCATTTTAAATTTCCTGCCGCTGATTTTATTCCGTTGACAAATCCGATAAAAAATAAAATGCCAAGCAAAAAGCTCCACCTGCCAACTGTGGTAAATCCCAAGAAGCAGAACAAAATTTGAACTATGCTTAAGAAAAATCCTATTACAGAAAAACTTTTTTTGCTCTCTGAATTTTTTGAAGAATAAGTGTAAGTGTATTGATAATTTCTGTTATTGAAAAAATCTGCAAAAGGGTCGCCTTGATAAAATCCGCTATTCTGCTGAAAATTTTCAGAAAAGCCGTTCATGTTGTATTGGTCATACTGGCGGCGTTTTGTTTCATCACCTAAAACTGAATAAGCTTCGTTTATCTTTTTAAACTTTTCTTCCGCGAATTTATCGCCCGGATTTCTGTCTGGATGAAATTTAAATGCTAAATTTCTATAGGCTTTTTTAATTTCTTCTGCAGAAGCATTTTTTTCAACATTCAAAACTTTATACAAATTTTCCATATCAGCAAACAACTCTTAAAACTAAACTTACTAAAATCCAATAAATAAATCAATTGAAAAAAATCTAATTTTTTATTATTACCCAAGTTGCTCCAGAACCACCATGATTTCTGTCTGGATGTCCAGAAGTTCCAAGCCGCTTGTCCTGCTCAATAAAAAGGCGCACAACCTGTCCAAGAACTGGATCTGTTCCATGGCTGTGGTTTCCTTTTCCGTGGATAATAAGAATTTTCTTGAGCTTTCGAATATAGCAGCTGTCAACAAAAATCTTAAGTTTATCCCAAGCTTCTTCTCTTGTAAGCTGATGCAAATCTATCGTAGCTTCCGGAGCAAGCATCTTTAAATAATTTATATCATTCAATTTTTCCTGACGCTCGTTTTCTTCAAACGCCTTGTCTTTGTCTACTGTGCCATATCGCCTAAGCCAAAGTTCCATAGGATTTATGCGTTTCTTGTTATCTTGCTCCATAATCTGCTCATAGGAATAACCTTGGCGCGCGGCTTCTTTTTCTTCTTTTGTGGGAGCATTTGCCTTTTTACGGCAAACTTGAGGTCCTTTATTTTTTTGAGCAGGCTTCTTTTGAATGGAATCCCATTGCGACAAAATATCACCAAAGTCCATTTCTTTTTCCCTCCGAACTTATTTTATTAAATAAACATTTTCAGACAAAACCCAGCCGTAAGTATCATTGTGCCTTATGTACATCCAGCCGCCCGCAGTTCTTATTATAGAAACAACGCTTCCAGCCTGAATGGTTACACCAGTTGGAGCTGTTTTTTCTGGAATTGGACTCATTGTTCCGCCTGCATAAATTCCGCGGGAAGCAAATAAATGGTATCCATATATCGACAAAAAAACTGCGAATGTTACAAATAAAGAAACAAAAATTGCACAAGTTTTTTTCCGCTTGAAAATAAAAAGCAAAACTGAAACCATCAGCAAAATAAAAGCTGCGCAAAACATCATAGCAAAGAAAACAACACTCGGTTCAATTCCAGATGGAGAAAGTCCAACAGAAAGCTCTATCTGCCTTCTTTCTTTAAATGCTGAATTAAAAAACGGAATTGAATGACGTTCCTTTTTATGAAGCTCAATCAAATTCAAAATGTCATAATTTTTAGCTTCCGGCTTGGAAACATTTTTATCAAAATTTGAAGGCTCTATAAAAGCGTAGGCAAAAGGACTTTCTTGCTTTGGCTTGCTGTCCGTTAATTTTTTTTCATTAATCTTAAATGCAATAGGCGGAGTTTTTATGTCGCTAATTGTTCCATTGTATGAAACTGCTGTAACAAAAATTTCAGGAAGAGTCCAGTTTCCAGCTTTTAAAGGCTGCCAGTCAAACACAGCAACAGGCTTGAATTCCGTGGAAAAAGAATCTTCGCCAGAAAAATTAAATTCCCTCAGTTTTTTAAATACAGAATCTTCCGGAATATTCCAAGAAATATTTTTTACAGAATTTGCGTATTTCACATTCACTGTAAAAACAATGTGCTGTCCTTCATAAGCTTCAGCAATTTTTCGTTTTGAAGGAATATTAAGATTGTTAAAAGAAACTGAAATCTGCGGATTTATAAATCTTGGATTTTCAAAAACTTCAACAGGATTAAATGGAATTTGATAGAAGCTTCCGTTTATAACAAGATCAATCGGGCTGATTTTATAAAATCCAGTTTTTAAAAATTTCATCCAGATTGTAATTCTTGTTCCTGCTGAATATTTTTCGTTCTGTCCATTTCCGCTTTTTATCATAACAGTTTCTTTTTTTGACGAAACAAAACTTACATTATGCGGAAGGGAATTTACCGCAAGCTGAATGCTATCTGGAGTAACGCCTTCAATTTCAACATAAAATGAATTGTCGGTTTCTGTAAATAAAGTTTCCTGATTTTGCCTGAACCGCAAGCTCCATAGATAATTCCATGAAACTGGCTTTGCAAAAACAGAAAATGCCTGCATAACAAGCAAGACAAAAATTAGTAATCGCGGGAAGTCCGTTCTGAATCTTTTTGCATATTTTTCCATTGCTGTCTTTCATCCTCCCGAATTATAGAATAAAGCGCATTTTGAATATTTTGTTCTTCTTTATTTTCCGACAAAGGCACAAGCTCCTGAGCAGAATCTCTTGAATGTTCCGAATTTTCTCTTAAAGAAAGCTCAAGGTTGATTTTTGCATTTATGCTGGTGCTGTCTATTAAAATAGCTTTTTTGAAAAAATCAGTTGCCGATTTATAATCTCCGTTGCGATGCGCAATTATTCCAGAGTTATAAAGAATTGCAAACTTAATTTTATCTGGAGCATTTTCATACACTTGCGAAAATCTTTTTAACGCAGCGTCAGTTTCACCTTGCATAAGATAAGTTGAGCCAAGCCCAAATACCGCATACTGCTCAACAAAAAAATCTCCACGGGCTTGTGCATTTGAAGCTGTTTCCAAAAAATCTCCGACTGCATTTTGATAATCCTGTTTAGACCAATCGAGTTTTCCTTCAAAAATTCTTATGCCGTCATTAAAACGAGGCGAACATCCTGTGAACAAAAAAACAAGAGAGGCTACGGAAACAGATGAAATCAATTTTTTCTTTCCGCCTGCAATATCAAGTTCACCAAAAAGAATTGAAGCAAGGAAAAATAAAATTGCAAGTGAAATAAAAAGTCCGTAACGCTGAGTACTCTGAACTTCATAAGAAACTGACGGCAACGAACCATTAAAATCAAGCATTTTTAAAATAGCAGCAGCAGACCCCACTTCCGAAGCATCGATGTAAGCAACAGAAGGCGCAGAGCTATTTCTTTTGGCAGAAACAAATTTTTCTTTTAAAGATAAAATCATTTTTTCAACGCTACCAGATCTTAAAGCTGTTTTTACTTTTGTAATTCCGTCTCCTGCAAAAATTTCACTTTCACGTTCAGAGCCGAATCCGATAATCACAACTGGAATTCCAGCTTTTAAACATTCAGAAAGAGAAGACTGAAGGCTGCTGTCTGTTTCCTCACAATCAGTAAAAAGCCAGATAAACGAAGCCGCCGAAGACTGCTCAGGGAAAGAAGAAAGCGCGGCCTTTATCCCGTTGCCAAGACTTGTTCCCTCGGAAGTCATAAGCAAAGGTGAAAGATTTTCTATTAAACTTCTTACACTCTGAAAATCTTCTGTAAGCGGAACAGCAGTAATTCCGTCTCCTTTTGCCAGAACAGCAGAAACAGCGCATCCGTTCATTCTGCCCAAAAGTTCGCTTGCATAACTAGAAACTGCCTGAAGTCTTGAAATTCCGCCGGGCGCATCTTTTGCCTCCATGCTATAAGAAATATCAAACACAAGAGATACGGCTTTTCCATTTTTCTGAACAGGCACAGAATCTGTTCCAAATGAAATTCCTGCAAGTGCAAGAACAACACAAATTCCGCTTAAAAATCTAAAAAAAGTTCTGCTCCAAAAACAAACTGCAATTCTAAAAGAGCCGTTTTTAAATTCAAAAACTTTTCCGCATATATTTTTTCTTAAACGAAGATACCGCGCTACAACAAACACAAACGCAAAAACAAGAGGAATAAAAAGATAAAACGAAAATGGACTTTTAACAGAAAAATTCATAAAGTCTCCTGCAAAAGCAATCTGCGCACAATCCAGGCAAGACAAGCCAAAATAACTGCGGCAATCAAGAACTGTCTGTAATAAAATATATCTTGATTCTTTATGTAATAACTTTGCGCAACATTTTCATTTTTTGAAATTGAAGAAACTGCTTGCGACAATGCGGAAAGAGATTCAATCTCAAAAAATTTTCCATTTCCCTCTGATGCAATACGCGCAATTGAAGATGTATCAAATTTCGATTCAAGATAACCTGAATAAACTTTATTTGACTTGGGATCCACGTAATCAATTGGCACAACTCCCCTTGTTCCCACACCAAGAATGTAAAGCGAAATGTCTTTGCTCACAGCAAGACGAGCCGCTGTGTGAGGATGAACCGCGCCTGAATTATTTTCTCCGTCAGTAATAAGAACAATGCTTTTTTTTGGCGACCTTGATTTTTCAAGATGATAAATTGCGCAGCTAAGACCAGTTCCAATTGCAGTTCCGTCTCCAAGTTCTCCAACGCTTACCGTTTTAAGCCGGTTCAAAAAGAATTTTCTGTCCATTGTTGGAGGAACTAAGACAGCGGAATTTTCAGCCATTACAACAAGACCAAGCTCTGAGCCGCCATTCATTTCCGCCATGGAAACTATGGAATTTTTTGCAGCTTCAAGACGGCTCAACGAACCAATATCTTTTGCTGCCATTGAAGGGCTTACATCTAAGACAAAAACAACCGAAGAGCCTTTTGAAGAATAAACTTTTTGCTGAAGATGAAAAACAGGATCTGCATAAGCAAAAACAAGGCAAATATAAAACAAAACACAAAGTGCTCTTCCGAAAGCAGAAAGAAACTTTCTTGCACTTCCCTTCCACTTAAAATTGCTTCCATTCCAGTCGCTTAAATTCAAAGGTAAAGAAAGCCGTGAAAAAATTTTCATATAACGCAAAATATAAAGCACCGGAATTAAAAGTAAAAGAAAAAATGCCGGAGGATTTTCAAATTCAAACACTTTTTTCTCCTATAAAAAGCCAATGAGAAAGTTTCAACTTTCGATTTGACTTTTTAGTGCAATTTTCTAGCAGAAATTGCATTTGATAAGAAAGTTTGCAACGCAAAC
>NZ_DBKJ01000118.1:27300-38018 GCF_002297325.1 Treponema sp. UBA753
TTTTAGGCAAAGTTTTTATTACTTTCTCCTTTTTCGAGCAAATCAATTATCTTGCAAGTTTCCACAATCATTGACTTTTTTTCATTCTTAACAAACAAAGCCTGGTGAGTTTCCGCTGGTAAAAGTTTAGAATCAATTGAACCGCTTGCAAACCGAATGTAGTCTGTGCGCACAAAAAAACACGAAAGAGATTCTATCGCTTCACAAACTTTTTCACCTACAAGTCCGCTCGTTATATCAAATATTTTTGCACCGACATTTTTTCCGGGCACAGAACAAAATGAAACTGCAAATCTAAACTCCAAGTATTCGCGCATTGCAAGCTGCCATTTTTCGCAAAAGTCCTTATCGTCAATTTTCTTTTTTAAAAGCGCGGAAAGTTTTTTCTTTGTCCGCTTTGCATTTCTGTAAAGTTCAAACTGCTCTTTTAAGAATTTCAGTTTTTTTAAAATATGCGGAAGCCTTATAAGAACAATGCAAGACAATGAAAAAAATCCAGCAACTAAAAAAAGCGCAATCCACAAAAAATAATTTGTATTAGGAAGCAAAAGAGGAGCTTGCGGAGACTTTAAATTTTTTACCTCGAGCTTTTCTACAAGTGAAAGAATTGTAACCGGCGCAAGTTGAATTTTAAAATCAACGCTTTCTACTTCATTCTTTTTTTGTCCGCGGCAAAATTTTTCCAAATTGAATTCTTTAAACTTTATTGTTCCAGTTTTCCACGGAATTATCGTTATGCAAAGATTGTAGTTTACGCCGTTTCTTACAAGAACAGATTTTGTAACAAGGCAGTCATCTGGATTTTCCAAAAGCTCTTTTGAAGAAAGATTAAGCGAAAGAACTTCATCTTTTATCATTGAGGAATCCGCAAAAGAAAAAAAATCTACAGGCGTTCTGAACGAATACTGAATCTGTCCGCTGTCGCCAATAAAAACATCGCGCGGAACCATAACTTGCGTTCCAAAAGCCGCTGTATTTTCATTTGAATTCTGCGCAGCAAAAAACTGAATAAAAAAGCACAAGCCAAAAATAAAGCAAAGATTTTTCTTCATGCAATTTTCCTAAAATGAATGTCTGTGCCTGCTGCTGAAAAATTTTATAAGTTCTGCAGCAGGATCTTGAACAGTGCTTATAAACAAAGAAATTCCTCCGTGGCGCGCGCAGTCTTTAAACCAGTTTTCATTGCGCTGCTCATTTTCTTCTCTCCAGCCACGGATAAATTTCTGGCTTGAAGTCGGAAGAACAGCTTCGTATCCTGTTTCTGGATCCGCAAAAAGAACAGAGCCAACGGAAGGAATATTGTCATCAGAAGAATCAACTATCTTTATTGCAATGACATCATTTTTCTGGCAAAGACGCGCAAAAGAAGCCTGCCATTCCGCAGCCCTAAAATCAGAAATAACAAACACAAGACTTCTTTTCTTTAAAAGTTTTTCTGCTCCTCTAAGCGCGCTGTCAAGAACAGAACCTGGCTTTTGTTTTTTTCTATCAAGTTCAAAATGGGACAAAAGCATAAGCGAATGTTTTTTTCCAGATTTTGGAGAACAAAAGAATTCCAGTTCACCGTCAAAAACAACTGCGCCAACAGGACTAGAATTATAAAATGAAGCAAGCGTCAAAAGAGAAGCGCACTCCATTGCTTTTTCAAGTTTTGTCTGCTGGCTTGTTCCCACGCACATGGAAAGAGAAGCGTCGGCAACTATAAAAACATCAAGCTCACGTTCTTCTTCAAAAATTTTTACAAATGGCTTTCCCATTCTTGCCGTAACATTCCAGTCAATTGCGCGCACATCATCGCCACGAAGATATTCACGGACTCCGCTGAATTCAATTCCACGTCCACGGTAAAGAGAACGGAATGAGCCGCTTTTCATTTTTTCAGCAAGAGAAAGAGAAGATAAATGCAAAAGAGAAGCACGGCGGCTTATGTCGTTTTTCATGGAACAGGCATCAAATCTATGATTTTTGAAATCAAACTGTCCGCAGAAATATTGTCCGCAGCGGCTTCATAGTTTAAAACTAACCTGTGTCTTAAAACCGGCTTTGCAACTGCCTGAACATCTTCCGCAAGAACAAAGCTTCTGTTTTCAAAAAGAGCGTGGACTTTTGCGCATCTTAAAAGAGCAATTCCAGCGCGTGGAGAAACACCAAATGAAATGTAACGCTGAATGTCATTGCGGCGGTTCATTTTTAACGCGACATCGGCTCTTGTAAAATTTACAATTGAAACTATGTAGGCAAGCATTTTGTCAGCAACAGTAACAGCATCCACAGCGTCCCGGCATTTTTGAAGAGCAGCTGCGGAAAAAACTTTGTTCACAGGAATTTCATTAGCCCTGCCTTCAGATTTTATAATTGAAATTTCTTCTTCCGGCGTAGGATACGAAATAAGAAGTTTTAGCAAGAAACGGTCAAGCTCGGCTTCTGGCAAACTGTAAGTTCCCTCCTGCTCAATTGGATTCTGTGTGGCAAGAACAAAAAAAGGTTCGTTCAGCTTGTAAGTAGTTTCGCCAATTGTAACCTGATGCTCCGCCATGGCTTCAAGCAATGCAGACTGAACTTTTGCAGGCGCACGATTTATTTCATCCGCAAGAACAAGATTTGAAAACACAGGTCCTTTTCTAACAGAAAACTTTCCAGTGCCCTGCTCATAAATCAGTGTTCCGCTAACATCAGCAGGAAGAAGATCAGGCGTAAACTGAATTCTTTTATATTCAAGTCCTGAAACATCCGCAAAAGTTTTTACCGCCAATGTCTTTGCAAGCCCCGGAACACCTTCAAGAAGAACGTGTCCGCCCGCAATAAGAGCTGTGATAATTCCGTCTACAACATCTTTTTGGCCAACAACACGCTTTGCAACTTCTGCGCGGCATTTATTTATATAATCAAAACATTCATCAAGTTCAGCTTTTGTAACAACTTTCATTTGAACCCCAAATTTTCCTTTTTGCGATAATTATATCTATAAAACTATTCCATGTAAACTTCACCATAAGTGTGAAAGCCAGAATCAATTATAATGTTGTCAATATTGTTTTTTGTAACTAAGACAGGATCTAAAAGAATCGCAGGAATTTCTGCAAAGTTGTTGTCAATTGATTTTAAATCAGAAAGCGACTGAATTTTTTCTCCGCGCGCAACCCTCACAGAAATTTCAGCGGCGGTTCTAGCAAGCTCCACAATCGGCTTGTAAACTGTAAAATCCTGAAGCCCGCGCACAATGTTTTGACAAGCTGCAATGTCAGCGTCTTGTCCGCAAATCGGAATATGCTTGTCTGGATAATAAGTCTGCAAAACAGAAATCACGCTGTCAGCAACCGCATCGTTTCCGCAGATAATCGCGCCCGGAATTTTTCCGCTTGTAATAACATCAAGCATTTTCTGCCGAGACAAATCATAGTTCCAGTCCTGCGTATAAAAAATTTCATTTATAATCGGCAAGGAAGTTTTTATAGTTCCGCCAAGCCCACGCAAAAGCATTTTCATGTTGTAATCTTCTTGTGGTCCAAGTATGCAAAGCCAATTACGCAAAGGCGCAATACGCTGAAGTTCTTTTCCCATAATCACGCCCACTTGCCCGGAATCAATCGTAATATACAAATCAATTTTTGTGTTCAAAATCAGGCGGTCATAGGCAATGACAGGAATATTTTTTGCCCGAATTTTTTCAATTTCATCTTTTAAAGAATCTGCAACTTTCGCAAGAACAACAATCACATCCACGTTTTTATCCAAAAGATACATGAGTTGTTTTTTCTGAACCTCAACATTGTTGCCTGCATTCTGAACAATAACGTCCGCATCAAAATCTCTTGCGCGCGCCATAAAAACATCTAGGTCTCTCTGCCACCGCTCAATTGCAAGCGTGTCTATAGAAAATCCGATTGTTGTTTTTTTCTCATCTACAAAAGAATTCTGCTTCTGAACAGAAAAATTTCTTTTGTTTTTTGCGCAGCCGGCAAATACAAATAAAATAAAGATTGTCGAAACTAAAAAAAGTTTTTTCATAAGGACTCCGGTTTTCTATTTGTGTTTCTAAAATCAGTAGGCGAAATTCCGAACTTGTTTTTAAAAATTCTGCTGAAGTAATTCTGGTCGTTGTAGCCAATTTCCGCAGAAATTTCCTTTATAGAAAGCTCAGTTTCGCAAAGCATGAGCCGGCCTTTTTCCAGCCGCTTGTCTGTCACATAGTTTATAAAAGTTTCGCCTGTTTCCTCTTTAAAAAGTTTGCTCAAATAAAAAGAACTTACGCCCGCAAAAGAAGATGCGTCATCAAGCGAAAAATTTTCTGCAATGTGTTCTTGAATATATCCAAAAACTTTTTTTACAAGCGGATTTTCTTTTTCATCTTTTGAGCTGCAAATAAAAGCCGCGCATTCAGAAAGCCTGTTCTTAAAAAAAATCAAAAGTTCCGCCTTTGAATCAGTTTTGCTCAAGTCAGAAAAAAGATTTTCAAATGCGGCATTTTTCCATGAAGAACTTGCGGACTTTGCAGAATTTTTTGCTTCAATCAAAACTTCAAAAATATTTCCTTTTATTTTTTCCAGTGAAAAATTCTGCTCGAAAAGTTCACCAATATAATGCTCTGCCAAAAACTGAACTCCGGCAGCATCTCCTAATTTTAAGCGATTCAAAATACGCTCGTGCAGTTCCTGAATTTTTTCATCTCCGCTAGAAAAATTCAAAAGCTCATCCGCAAACAACAGCTCTCCGTCCGGCGAAGTTCTGTTTAAGGCTTGAATCGCATCTTTGCAGCACTCCGAAACTTCTTCAAGCTTGCCGCAAGAATTGCTTATTCCAGCCCGAATTTTCTGTCCGATTTCTAAAGACAGAAGCGTAAATATTTCCTTGACCGCAGAATGAAAATCATCTTGCAAACCTTCCGCAGATTTTTCCATAGAAACAAAAACAGCTATTCTGTTTGTCATAAACGAACCGGCCAAGCACTTGAATTTTTGCGAAACAATTTTTCTGACTTTAGAGCAAGCTTCGTATATATTTTTTTCTGAACCGGGAACTTCTATGCAGGCAAAAAAATATTCATCAACTTTCATATTAAAATAGTCAAGATAGCTTTGAAAATCTTCGTTCTTTGCCTTGCTGAAAATACAAGAGTAAATAAAATCGCTTTCAATCATCGGGTAAACAATATCAAGTTTTTTCTGAAGTTCCAGATTTCCAGAAGTTGTTCCGTTGCGCTCATCAACAAGATTCATTGCATTTCGCACAGTCTGAATCACAATGTTGCGGTTCACGGGCTTTGTAATATATTTGTACGCGCCAATGTTCATGGCTTCCTGCGCATACTGAAACTTATCAAACGCGCTCAAGACAATAATCACTGCGGAAGGCTTAAGGCTTTTTATGCAGCTGATTGCATCAAGTCCGCTCATTCCCGGCATATTTATGTCCATGAAAATTATGTCGATTTTTTCCCGGCTTACAACAGAAACAGCATCGCTTCCTGACAACGCGGAAAACAAATTCACCTGCCCTTCAAAATTCTTTTTAATTATAAACTGAAGCGAGTCAATCATAATCTGCTCGTCATCGCAAGTTAAAATATTATACATTTGGAATCCTGATTAAAAACTTCATTTCTGAATCGTCTTCAGAAAAAATATCAAAAACATCATCACGGTGAAAATAAATCCTAAGCCGCGAAAAAACATTTATAAGCCCAATACCCGTATGTTCTCCGGTTTTATCCCCCAAAGAATTTTTCTTTGCAGAAAGAGATTTTATTCCGCCGCTTTTTGCAGCCTTTAAAATTTCTTCACGAACGCCACAGTCGAATTTGCTTCCGTTGTCGCCAACAAGAATTTCAACAAAGCCGTCAGCCTCTTTTACAGAAAGAAAAACCTTGCCCATGGAATTTTGCAAGCCATGCTGAATGCAGTTTTCAACCAGCGGCTGCAAGGTCATTGCAGGAAGCCTCTGGGAAAATTTGTGGTGCTCGGGAATATTTTTTACAAACTCAAGCCTTTTTCCAAACCGCACTTTCATAATGTAAACAAAACTGTCCACAAGTCCAAGCTCATCATCAATTGAAGCGTCTTCTTTTTGCGCAATGTTGTATCTAAAAAAATCCGAAGTCTGCTCAATAAAAAAACAAGTTTTGTCCGCGCCTTCCATCATTGCAAGCTGCGCCCCGGTATTCAGCGTGTTAAACAAAAAATGCGGATTTATCTGACTTTGAAACGCCTTAAGCTGGGCATCCGCATAAAGAGCCTGCATTTCCATTTGACGTTCCCTAAGCTCGTTTTCTGTCCTTGCCTTTTCCCAGATTTTGTCAATGTATTCTCTTATGCTGATTATCATTCTGTCAAAGGCACGGCAAATATTTCCAATTTCATCATGCGACTTCTTGTTAAAAAGCGGAACATCAAAATCCTGCTGAGCCACACGGAGCGCAACCGAAGAAATTTCTGCAAGAGGACGTGTAATTTTTCCTATAAGAAAATTCAGCAGGGCAAGAATAAAAACAAAGAAAAGCGCAAAAAAAACAGCATACACTTTAAAAAGCAGATTTATATTGTTCCTGTCCGCAGCATAAAACTCGGCGTTGTTCTGCATATATAGAATGTTGAGTTTTTGAATTTCTTCCAAAAGAAACCTGTAGCATTCAAGACTCTGCAAATAAAAATTTCCGCTTGTGCTGTTTGCTCTTCGTTCCGCAACTGCCTTTGAACTATAATATAGAAAAGACTGCGCAAACTGATTCACAACATATTCTTTTTGGCGCACTTCATTTGTAGACGGAGAATCTTGCATCGCATCGCAAAGGTCTTCCACTCTGGCTGAACTTGCATAATAAGCGTCAATGCTTTCAAACGTTCTGTATTCAATGTAAAGCTCAAGCGAATTTTCAAGCCGCGCCAAATCGTTTGCAAACACATTCAGCTCGGAATTTGACTTGTAAGATTCGCCCACGGATTTTAAAACATAATGCTCCATAAGCATTGTAAGCGCAAGACTCGCGCTCATTATAAGAAAGGCTGCAATTATGCTTGCCATGATTTTCCATCGAAGACTTTTGTTTTCCGTAAGCTTCATTTTTTTTCTGCGCTCCTTACTTGGAGATCAGCTGTAATGTAGCTATTTGCATAACCTTTGTTTCTGTATTCAAAAAGTTCTGTCATTGCTGTTCTTCCAATTTTGTTAAGATTGAACGAAACAAGCTTGGAAAGAATTCCTTTTTCAAGGTACATGGCTACAGTTTCATTTTCGCCATAGCCTAAAATTTTTATGCGCCCAGAAGCAGAAGAAGCCGCAACAAGCTGAAGAACCATAATCGTGTCTTCTTCTGTAAGGCAGACAACAGCGCAACAGTCGGTTTTTCCATAAAGGAGAACTTCTTCCACGCTTTTTCTATTTTCCTTAAGCGATTTGTCAAACACTTCAAAATTTGAAATTCCCCTGGCTTTGTAATAATCCATGAGGCTGTTCAAAAGATTGCTGTGGTTGGGGCTACCTGAAATTCCGCTTATAACAATATATGCTTTTCCGCTTGGCTCAAAAAGTTCTTCGGATTCAATGCCAATTCTGCGCCCAAGGTTTGAATAGTTGCTTCCGATAAAAGAAATCTGCGGATTTTCTGCAATATAATGCCCGATTGTTATAACTGGAATTTCTGTGCCGTCTATGCGGTTTACAGATTTAAAGACAGAAGCGGAAGAACTTACATAAGCAATAATTCCGTCCGCATTTACAAACGAACCGTAATCAATTAAAGACTGAAGCGAAATATTTTCTGCAAGGGAGTCCGGGGATTTTAATTCCACCAGCGCGCTATAGTCCTGACTTAAGCTTTTTGCGCCTTCAAAAATCTGGTTAAGAAAAACAGAACTGTCCGCCTGCCCAACAACAAGAATATGGTAGTTTCTGTCTTCACCTTCAAGTTCTGCGCCATGAATAGAAATGCCAGAAACAATGCGCACAAGAAATACAATTCCCGCCGCAAAAAGAACAGCAAGCGGAACTGCCGCCTTTAGCACAAAACCATTTTTTTTCACTGGATTTTTCCCCATAAACTCAATAAAATAATAGCAGTTTTATATTCTAATGTCATTATCAATTTTTCTTTGCTAGAAATATTCCCGAACGGTAATAAATAAATTTAAATGTACCCAAAAATCGTAGATTTTACCGTTCGGGAATGTTATACTTATTTATATGATAATAAACTCTATTGCCGATATTTCAGAAGCTGTAAAAAAACGCAGAAAATCCTTAAACTTAACTCAATCTGAATGCGCCGCAATGTGCAATGTAGGAAACCGATTTTTTTCCGAGCTTGAAAACGGCAAAGAAACTCTTCACATTGGCAAAGTAATAAATTGCCTTCAAATCCTTGGAATAAACATTTCTTTAACAAACCGCGAGGATAACAAATGAAGCTGAATGTTTATTTTGGAGAAAAAAAATGCGGCGAATTATTCACAACAGAAAATAGAGGAATTGCATTCCAATATATGGAAGAATATCTTTCACTTCCAGATTCAAAAGCAATTTCACTTTCACTTCCGCTTAAAAAAGAAGAATTTTCTCAGAAAGAATGCCTTCCGTTTTTTTCAGGACTACTTCCAGAAGAATTTACAAGAAAACGAGTTGCCAATTATCTACATATTTCAGAACTCAGCGACATAAAACTTCTTGCATCTTTAGGTCAGGAATGCGCAGGATTTATAACAATTGCAGATGATGATTTTAATCCAAAGAATCTTAAAACTGAATACGAACTAAACAGTTCAAACTACGAAAAACTTTCAGCTGAACGGCTAGAAGAGTTCATTTTGAATATTCCCCAAAGACCTTTTTTAAAGGCTGATGACAAGCTTAGGCTTTCTCTTGCTGGCGCACAGGAAAAGCTTTCATTGGCATTTTTTGAAAACCAGTGGTATTTGCCTTTAAATGGCGCGCCTTCAACTCATATTTTAAAACCAACACGAGAAGGAAGCCTTTCCTCATTAGCGCAAAATGAATATGACTGTATGCAGCTTGCAAAAAAATGCGGCTTAAATGTGCCAGAATCAAAGCTTGAAAAAATCGCAGGAAAAGATGTCTTTATAGTCCAGCGATACGACCGCATTATAAAAAACGGAAAAATCACAAGACTTCATCAGGAAGATATGTGCCAAGCTCTTGGAATTATGCCGGAAAATAAATATCAGTCTGACGGCGGACCTGGAATCAAAGAAATTTATGACTTGCTGAAACTTCATTCCGTTATGCCGATTATTGATTTGCGAGCTTTTATAACTGAAATTCTTTTTAACTACATTATTGGAAACTGCGATGCCCATGCAAAAAACTATTCAATTCTCTATGACCAAAAAGGAAATGCGAGGCTTTCTCCAATTTACGATGTGGTTTCTACAAAATCATTTCCGTCTTTGACCAAGAAAATGTCAATGAAAATCGGCACACATTACGACTTGGAAAAAATCAACAAAGATGATTTTGCTTTAATGGCGCAGCAGCTAAATATAAATAAAAAAATCATTTTTGAAACTCTTGAATCCCTGAATGAAAAAATAAATTCATAGCCATTTTTTTTTCACTGGATTTTTCCCCATAAACTCAATAAAATAATAGCATAGATTGAACAAATATTCGATACAGAAAAACAAGGAGGATTTTTATGAATACAAAAAAACTTTCGCTTGCATTATTTCCGCTGATGCTTGCATTTGCTTCCTGCATGAACATGAGCGGCTCAAACGGAAAAGAAGGCGCAATCCGTGTTGCCTTGCCAGAAAGCGGTTCACGCGGTTCTATTACACTTTCAAAAGACAATCCTCTGTACGAAGTAAGCCTTATGCAGGGCGACAAAACGCTTGACACTAAATCATCTGAATCCACCGGGGGGGGGCGACTTTGTATTTGATGAGCTGGAACCCGGAACATACAAAATAGTTGTTACAGCAAGACAGCAGGACGGAACATTTCTTTCCCGCAACAGCAAAGAAGTAAAAGTTACAGCCGGCGAAACCACAGACTGCTCAATCACTCTTATTCTAGCAGGCAACAACGGAAAAGTATTCAGCTCGAATTATTATGTGCTAAGAGCAAGTTCTGGTTCTTCATCTAGTGCAGAATTCTTTGATAATGTTTCTTCAACCACAACTATATCAATGAGTCCAGACGATGCTTTTGAAGATATAAATGGAGATAAATACTATATAGATATTAATGCGTCTGGCACAGGACTTGCATTTAATATATATAAAAACAATACAAACGATGTTAGGTATATAGTTACAATAGAAGGCGCATCTAAAAAATTTGCAGACAGCCTTTACTATGACCCTGTAAACGACAGCCTTTGGATTGGAGCAATGTCTAGTTCAAATGAGTATTACTTTGCAAAAGACATTAACAAGTTGGAATATGACGAAACATTCAGCGAAAAAACAGAAATCCCTACTTATTACCCTGGAGAAATCACAGCGTTTGCGATAAGCGGGAATGACATATATATTGCAAGTCCACTTGACAATGGCGCATCAAATCTTATCAGAGGTGTAATTGAAGGAAGCAATGATGACGGCTTTACAATAACAACGTCAGACTTGCCTATGTCCACACAAGACATGGGCACAGACGGACAAATAACGGACATACTTATTCATTACGACGGCTATGTTTACGTGCTGGTTTCTCAAACTGGCGAAGAATATGTTGAAGATGCCTATTTAACAAGCGAAAATACAAAA
>NZ_DBKJ01000123.1:0-5905 GCF_002297325.1 Treponema sp. UBA753
TGGGAAGCCAGAACATCTGCGCGGTTGCTGGGCTTCACTCGGCGGCACAGTGGTTTTTACAGAATCAGGACGAAATCCGCGCTACCGAAGAAAAAAATCACCTTCGTCTTTTAGAGATTTTGCAGCGTTACGACTTTGTAAAAATTGCAGGCCCGGCAGACAGATTTTCACAAAAGACAAAATGTATAGGCGTTGTCTCCACGGTTTTTGACGGCTACTCGGCGGAAGACATCGGAAACGTTTTTGACGAGGCGGAAATCGCCGTGCGCACCGGGCTTCAATGCTCGCCGCTCGCCCACAAATTTTTAGGCACATTTCCGGCAGGCACAGTGCGTTTCAGCGTGGGATATTTCACAGGCGAAGAGGACTTTTGCGCGCTGGAAAAGGCGATGGAATATATAGAGGAAAATAGGTAGGAGAGAAAAAATGCTGCAAAAATTCAAAAATCCTTTAATCGATAATTCTCAAAATTACAAGCTTAGTTCATATATAAAAACTTTGTTGCTGGATGAAAATTATAATGAGTTTTATATAGCGACCGGTTATTGGGATATTCCCTCTATTGCGCTTATCTTTGAGGAACTCAAAATTTTTCTTGAACGGTCAGATACGAAAATAAAACTTCTGCTTGGCAAAGACCCAGAAGTTCAGAATTATCAGTTAAGCCATGCTGATGAAATTGACTTAAATGATTATCCGGCCAGTTACATCAAGTATCATTTGGAAAATATCCCTGTCGTTGCTGATTATGAAGATGCAATTTCATTGCTTTTAAATTATTGTGCTGAAGAAAATCCAAAGTTTAAAATTCACACTTATAAAGATTTGCATAATTCAAGTTTTCTTCATGCAAAGTGCTACATATTTAAAGGGAAGAACGATTCTTGCGCGATTGTTGGGAGTTCCAATTTCACAAAGAAAGGTCTTGAAGATAATTCAGAATTGAATTATTTGGAGATGAATTCTTCCAATGTCGTTGTGCGTCCTGAAAACGGAACTTCTGTAAAAGGTCATATCTTCTGGTTTGATGAGAAATGGAAAAGCAGCAAATCTTGGGAAAAAATCTTTATTTATACCGTATTAAAGACAAATATAGGATGTCGTTCGTTCTCAAAAGGCATTGAAAGCAAGTTCATTTCAGAAAAGAAAAAATTACAGATTGAAAAAATACAGAATGGGGAAATTGAAAACAAAATGAATATTCCAAGAATTCCTTCGGACATAAATCTTTTTGATTATCAAAAAGAAGCGATTTCAGAATGGGAAAAACAAGACTACAAAGGCATTTTTGATATGGCTACAGGAACCGGCAAGACGCTTACAGGTTTAGGGGCGATTTCAAGGTTGAGCGAAGTTTTAAATGACAGGCTTACAGTTTTCATAGTTTGCCCTTATCAGCATTTAGTTGAACAGTGGGTTGAGGATATTGAAAAATTCGGAATGAAACCGATTGTCGGCTATAGTTCTTCGGAACAGAAAAACTGGAAATCATTGCTAAAATATGCTGTGGAAGATTTTAATCTGGAAATAAAAAATAGGACATTTTTTTGCTTTATTTCTACAAACGCTACATTTTCTTCCGAACTTGTTCAAAATCAAATCTCTAAACTGCATGGAAACGCCTTGCTTGTCGTTGATGAAGCTCATAATTTTGGTGCGGAATATTTGAGAAAACTTTTAAGCAATAAATTTTCTTATCGCCTTGCGCTTTCTGCCACATTGGAACGCCACGGAGATAAAGACGGAACTCAATCACTTTATGATTACTTTGGGAAAAAATGCATTGAATATGACCTTGAGCGAGCAATAAAAGAGAGAAAACTCACAAGATATAAATATTATCCGGTTATTGTTTCATTGACAGATGATGAATTTGTTTATTATGAACAATATTCCCGCGAGATTTTAAAGTGCGTTGTAAAAGGAAAAAATGGAAAATTAAAGCTGAATGAAAAAGGCAAGCGAATTGCGTTGCAGCGGGCAAGACTTGTAGCTGGTGCTTCTAATAAAATCGGAGAATTAAAAGAGCAGATAACTCCTTACATAAGCGACAATCACATTCTTGTTTACTGCGGAGCTGCAAAAGTTTTCGATGAGGATTCAGAATTTGATGATTCTAACGATGATGAAATTTCAGAAGGAAAAAGGCAAATCGAAGTTGTTACAGATTTGCTTGGAAATCTTCTTGGAATGAAAGTTGCCCAGTTTACTTCAAAAGAAAATATGCAGGAACGTTCAGTGATAAAGAAAGAGTTTTCGGAAGGAAAAAATCTGCAGGCTCTTATCGCAATAAAATGCCTTGATGAAGGTGTAAATATTCCTGCAATAAAAACAGCCTTTATTCTTGCGAGCACAACAAATCCGAAAGAGTACATTCAACGGCGAGGACGTGTGTTAAGAAAATCAGACGGAAAAGATTTTGCTGAAATTTATGACTTTATAACGATTCCTCGTCCTTTAAGTGAAGTTATTTACGAAACAGAAGAAGAAAAAAAGAAAGGAAAGGGACTAGTTATAAATGAACTTGTTCGTGCAATTGAATTTGCACGTCTTTCCATGAATGAGATTTCAGCAATGGAAAAAATTGATGAAATAAAAGAACTGTATGAACTTACAGATAAGGATTTGATTTTTAAGGAGAATTTTGAGAATGAACAATGAAAAAGTTGAGGTGGATGGAATCGAAATTGATGTAAAAAAGGCAAGAAACATTCTTACAGCAATTTTGATTGCGGAAAAGAAAAATATTGCCACAAAAGAAAAAGGCGATTCAGAAATGATTAAGGATATTAAGAAAAAAATTGCGGAGGAAGTTGCATGCTTATAAAAAAAATCACACTTGAAAATTTTAGGCAGTTCAAAGATATACAGTCTGTGGACTTTTCTGAAGATAATGAGAAAAATATCACGATTATTCTTGGAGAAAATGGAGCAGGAAAAACAACTTTTGCTCAGGCATTCAGGTGGTGCTTGTATGGAAAAACAACTTTTACCGACTCTATTTTGTTGAATAAGGAAATCTCGCAAAATCTAGGACCAAACAAAGAATCTTTTGTAAGAGTTTCATTGCAGCTTATACATAGCAATATTCAATATGAGATAACCCGGGAGCAAAAATATACAACGAATGCGACAGGAGAACTGAATACACCGAATAGTTCAGAGCTGAAAATCAAGTATAGAAATCCGCAGGGAACAACGAAGTTCGAAAAAGATGTTGATTTAAGAATAAAAGAAATTCTTCCTTCCGAGCTTTCTAATTATTTTTTCTTTGATGGTGAACGAATACAAAATATGAGCAAAGAAATAAATGATGGAAGAAGCGCAGAATTCAAAGAGGCTGTAGAACGATTACTGGGGCTTTCCGCATTTACGATTACTCTTGATCATTTAAATGGGCGTTCAAGCTCTTCTGTAATAAAAAGCTACAATAGAGACTTTGATTCAAAAGCAAATTCGCAGATTGCAGAGTTGCAAAATGCTCTTGATTCGTTGAATAAAGACCTGGTTAAAATTGATGAACGGAACAAAGAAATAGATGCTTCTGTAGCAAAACTTGAAAAACAGCAGGAAGAACTTTCAGCGGAAATGGAGGCAAATAAAGATACTGAGAAGCTTATAAAAGAGAAAAAGGCTTATGAAATTTCTTGTGAAAAACTAAGAAAAGAAAAGAACGATGTTGTTTCTAATTATGTTGATACATTCAATACAAAAGGGTTGTCTTGGTTTTCAAGAAAAATCATCAGGGATATTTTAACAGAACTTTCTGAGACAGACAGTCTTGATAAAGGAATTCCTGATATAACTGCAAAAACAATAGATTATCTAAAACAAAGAGGTTTTTATATCTGCGGAACTTGCTTAAAAGAAAATTCAAAAGAACTTGAAGCATTTGATGAATTATTGAAATTTATTCCTCCTAAAAGTCTTGGAAATTTTATTTCTGACTTTAGTGGAAGTGCAAAGCAGCGACTTGCTGATTCTGAAAATTTTTATGAGGATTCCATTGTTCAAAAGTACAGAGAAATCAGAGAAAAAGATTCTGAACTTGAAGAATTGAATTCGGAAATTTTAGAAATTGAAAAACGGATTAAAAATATTAAGTCTTCGGCAGATTTGCAAATAAAAGCGGATGAGAATAAAAGAAAGATTGCCGAACTTAATAGAGAAAAAGATTCGCTGTTGGAAGAGAAAGGGGCAAAAACAGAAAAACAAAATCGGACTCAATCTTCTCTTGATGAGCAAGCTCTGAAAAGTGCCAGCAATACGAAAATTGCAGTTTATAAAGCCTATGCAACATATATGTATCAGCTGTTAAAAGATGATTATTCAAAACGGGAAAAGGAAGTAAGAGAGCGGCTTCAAAAAAATATTAATGAGATATTCAAAAATATTTACAACGGAAAACTTTCATTGCAAGTAGATGAAAAATACAACATAAAAGTTGAGCTTGATGAATTTGCAAGTTTCAGCGGCATGATTGAAACTTCAATGGCGCAAAGTATGTCTGTCATTTTTGCTTTTATCGCTGGAGTAATAAAAATGGCTCGCGAAAATGCAAAAAACAGAAATTCTGATATACCATTGCAATCAGAACCGTATCCTCTTGTAATGGATGCGCCTCTTTCAAATTTTGACAAGAAGCGGGTTAAAAATGTCTGCGAAACTCTTCCTAAAATTGCAGAACAAGTTATTTTCTTTTCATATGACAAAGATGCAGAAGTTGCGGAAGAGAATATGAGCGCAAAAATTGGAAAAAAGTACGAGTTCATAAAAATAAATGAACTGGAAACTAGAATTGAATCGAGGTAAATATGTTTGATAATGAATACTTATTTAAAGGAAGCCATGCGGTAAAAGTTAATAAACTTACAGCAAAATTTCCACAGTCTGTAAATAGCTTGTTTAAACGTAATATTGATGTTTTTGTTTTTGCTCCAATTGTGGGAATGCTCTACAACAGAATGTCAGATATTGATTCTGGAAATGAAACTACAAAAATATTTCCTGGTCAATTTACAAATCATCATAATGATGTTTATTTTACATACAGGCTTGTAATGCTCGCAGTCCAAAAAGAAAAACATTCTCTGAATGAGCGAGTTAATAAAGCCTTCAATGGAGAGGCTCAGGGAACAGCGGAAGAAGATTTTAAAATTTTTGAAAAATATCTTCTTGGCGGAATTGACGTTCTTTATGAGAAGCTGATTGAGCAAGATAATCCGTCTTCTGAAGATGATTATATTAGCAATCTCAATAATTTTCTTGCAGAAATTCATGAACGTTATGAGGCTGAGCAAGATTCAAGTCAAGATTTTTTGGCAAAACTGGAACAAATTGCCAGAGATTAACATCATAAAATGACAGTTACAGAAATTCAAAATAAACTTTTTTCTCAATATAAAATTAAAGGCTTTTTGTCTGAGAATGAAATTACAGATTATTGTGTCGGCAACAATCTTGATTTTTTCGAAACAGATGAAGTCATGCAGTTCCTTATAGATAAGAAAGTTTTGTTTTCAGAGAAAAAAAGTGAAATCATTTATGACGAAGAAGGTATTTATGATAAGGCTCAAATTGATTATGAGGACTTTTTTAATACAGTTTTAAATGAATATCCAAACTTTAAAATTATTGTGGCTCATATAAAAAGCATAAAGCCGCCTCAGCATCGAGAATGGAAAACTCTTATTCAGGAAGCTCAAGACGGAAACGTTTATGCTTTCAACAGAATGACAGAAATGTATTTGCGTGGGGTTTTGCGTATTTCTTATAACTTCGCGAAAGAAAATTACTGTGATTTTGAGGATGCTTTTCAAAATGGCACGATAGGATTAATCCGAGCTATAAAAAGTTTCGATGTAACAAGCCCGAATTCATTTGCTGGTTATTATTCTCTTTCAGT
>NZ_DBKJ01000027.1:0-5229 GCF_002297325.1 Treponema sp. UBA753
ATGACATTAAATCATAAAACTCGAAGTTTGGGCTATATAAACCTCCTTCATTTTTGGCCTTCTGTTTTTTCAGAAGGTCGTTTTTTTTCATTGTAGCAAACTTGCAAAAATGCTAAACTTTTCAAAAATTGAACAGAGGAAATCAAAGTGATAAAGAGAAACAAAAATTACACAAATCTTGCAAAAGGCTATCTTTTTCCGGAAATTGCAAAAAGACGCAAGGCATTTCAGACTCAGCATCCAGAAGCAAAAATAATCAGTCTTGGAATTGGCAACACAACAGAGCCGCTTGCTCCTCACATTGTTGAAGGAATGAAAAATTTTGTGGAAGCTCTTGGCACAAAAGAAGGCTACGAAGGCTATCAGGATGACAGCGCGGGAATGCCTAAACTTCGTGAGCGTATTTCACAGGCAATTTATGGCGGCGAAATAAAGCCAGCTGAAATTTTTGTTTCGGACGGAGCAAAGTGTGATCTTGGACGGCTTCAGGCAATGTTTGGCGCGGATGTGAATGTTGCGGTTCAAGACCCTTCTTATCCAGTTTATGTTGACGGAACTGTAATGGCTGGAGCTGGCGGAAAAGAACCTGTTACAGAAAACGGGTTCAAGGACATAACTTATATGCCGTGTCTTCCTGAAAATGGATTTTTCCCGGACTTGTCGGTTGTAAAAAAAGACAGCCTGATTTATATATGCTCGCCGAACAATCCTACTGGCGCGGTTGCAACAAAAGAAAATCTTTCCGAGCTTGTGAAGTTTGCAAAAGCAAATGGATGCGTTGTTCTTTTTGATGCGGCGTATTCAGCGTTTATCCGTGATAAAAATCTTCCGAAGTCAATTTATGAAATCGAAGGCGCAAAGGACTGTGCAATTGAAATGCAGTCATTTTCAAAGCCAGCCGGATTCACTGGAGTCCGCCTTGGATGGTGCGTAGTTCCAGAAAATTTAAAATTTGATGACGGTTCAAAAATTGCAGACGCTTGGGCGCGCATAACAAACACTGCATTCAACGGAGCAAGTAATATTGCGCAGGCTGGAGGATTTGCCGCCTTGGATGAAACTGGTCTAAAAGAAATGCAGGAAACAATAAGCTATTATCTTGAAAACGCAGCATTGATTCGCTCCGCTTTGGAAAGTGAAAATTTCAAATCGATGGGTGTTGAAGTTTATTCTGGCGGAAACGCTCCTTATGTCTGGGCAAAATTTCCCGGAAAGAAAAGCTGGGACGTGTTCGATCAGATTCTTAGCCAGTGCAATGTAGTTGTAACTCCAGGCGCAGGATTCGGACCGAGCGGTGAAAGTTTTATCCGCTTCAGTTCATTCGGACACCGTGAAAATATTCAAGAAGCTTGCGAAAGACTAAAGTCATTTAAAATGTAGCTAAAAAAATCTGCTGCTTTTTTACGCGGCAGGTTTTGCAAATGTTTGAATCCGCATATTTTTTTTGAGGTAAAAATGCTATCTGAACGATTAGAAAATCTTCATCCTTATGTTCCGGGCGAGCAGCCAAAGGACAGAATTTATATAAAGCTGAACGCAAATGAAAATCCTTATCCGCCGAGCAAAAACGTTGCAAAAGCTATAAAAAAAGCCGCATCTTGCCATCGTGAAAAACTTGGACTTTATCCAGACCCGGATTCTGGTGAACTTAGAACTGCAATTGCCGATATGCTGAATTCCACAGGCGGAGTTCTTTGCAATTCCCAAAACGCAAAAAAGGAACTTGGTTTTAAAATAACGCCGCAAATGATTTTCTGCGGAAACGGAAGCGATGAAGTTCTTTCGTTTGTTTTTTATACATTTTTTGGCAGCAACTGTCCTCTTGTTCTTCCTGAATTCACTTATAGTTTTTATCCCGTTTACTGCGGATTTTATAATATTCCGATGCATAAAATTCCGCTAAAAAATGACTGGAGCTTGGACACAGAAAAAATGATTTTCGAGTCTGAAAAAAACAACAGCTCAATAATTTTTGCTAATCCAAATGCTCCAACAGGAATTGCCTTGAAGCGCGCGGAAATTGAATCGCTCTTGAAAAAAATTCCTTCAGACCGAATCCTTGTTGTTGACGAAGCTTATGCTGATTTTGGCGAGGAAAGCTGCCTTGCACTTTTAAATGATTACAAAAATCTTGTTATTGTGCGCACGTTCAGCAAAAGTTTTTCGCTAGCAGGAATGAGGCTCGGTTTTGCCGTTGCGAATCCAGAACTTATAAATTCAGTTTTTACAGTAAAAAATTCATTCAATCATTTTCCAGTTGATTTTCTTGCGCAGACAGCAGGAAAAGCCGCTTGTAAAAATTATTCTTATTATGAAGAAAATGCAAAAAAAATTGTGAATGAAAGAATTCTTCTAACTGAATTTTTGCGCTCAAAAAATTGGTTTGTGATTGAAAGCAAGACAAATTTTATTTTTGCAAAAAAAGATGGAATGAGCGGAACTTCAATTTACGAAGCTGTAAAAAAAGAGGGAATTCTTATCCGCCATTTTAACACGCCTGGCATCGAGGATTTTGTGCGCATAACGATTGGAACAAAAAATCAGATGGACAAACTTAAAAAAGTTCTTGCTGAAATTTAAACTGAAATTGTTCGGAGACATTAAAATGAAATTTTTAGTAATATCAGATTTGCACGGAAATTTGGAAGTTCTTGATAAAATGGATGAAACTTTTAAAAAGGCTGACGGAGTTGTTTTTGCAGGCGACTTTGCAAAATTTGGCAACGAGGAAACTGGACTTCCGGCTCTTGAAAAACTTTGCTCCAAGCACGATACAATTTTTTCTGTAATCGGAAACTGCGACAATCCTTCTTTTATTGAAGAAACTGAAAAACATGATATTTCCGTAGAAAAGCAACTTGTTATGTATGAAGGTCTTGCGTTTGCAGGTAGCGGCGGCGGAAGTAAGTTTACCGGCACAACTCCGAATGAAAAGTCAGAAGAAGAGCTTATGGCGGACTTTAAAATTATTACGGAACAAGGCGAGCAGGAATGGAACAACTTGATTGCGGTAAGCCACAATCCTCCAAAGAATACAGACTGCGATAAAATTTCAGGAGGCGTTCATGTTGGAAGCGAACTTTTTACGCAGTTTATTGAGCAATACAAACCACTTGCAGTTATTACAGGACACATCCACGAAAGCGCAGGAATCTGCAAAGTTGGAACTACAACTGTCATAAATCCAGGTCCGCTTCTTGAAGGAAAATATGCCTGGCTTGAAGTTGCAAAAGAAAACGGCGAATGGAAAGTTCTTTCTGCTGAATTGAAGTCGCTTTAAATTTTCAGCTTGAAAATCCGCATTGAAACTTGTTTTGTTTTCTATATAATTTCAGTGTGGACAAAAAATATTATTCAAATGAAAACTCAGCTCCTTCAATTGATTCCGCTTTTTATTATGACGGAAACGATCTTGGCTTAACCTTGAACGGAACTTCTGCGTCTTTTAAATGCTGGGCGCCGACTGCCAGCAATGTGCGGCTTTTGCTGTTTAAAGATTCAGCTGCAAAAAAATTGTGCGCCGCAAAGCAAATGGAACGCAAGGAAAAAGGCGTTTGGTTTTTTAGCGGCTCTTATGAAGGCTGCTCTTACTATCAGTATGAAATTTCTTTTGGCGCAGAAATTTTCAAAGTTGCTGACATTTGGCACACTGTCGCTTCTCCAGATTCTGTTGCATCTCAAATCGCTGTCATCGAAAAATCCGAATATAAAAATCCATTTAAAGAAACTGATTATTCAAAAGCAGTAATTTACGAAATGCACATCCGGGACTGGAGCCGCGCTGTAAATCTAACTTCAACTGGAAAATTTCTTGAAGCTGCCGACCCAAAAATAATTTCGCATTTAAAAGAGCTTGGCGTAACTCATGTTCAGATTCTTCCGATGTTCGACTATGCGCAAAAAAATTCAGACCTTTCATACAACTGGGGTTACAATCCTTTTCATTACAATGTGCCAGAAGGACGCTATGTTTCGCAAGAATACACTGACGGAATTCAGGCTGTAAAAGAAATGCAGCAAATGGTAAAGTCGTTCCATGATGCGGGAATCGCTGTGATAATGGACGTTGTTTACAATCACACTGACGGCACTGAAAACAATTCGCTTTATGACATGACTGTTCCTAAATATTTTTACAGGCTTAATTCTGAAGGTGGATATTCCAACGGTTCAGGCTGCGGAAACGAAATTGCCACAAATCATAAAATGGTAAAAAAATATGTTATTGATTCTCTCAAGCATTGGATGAAAGATTTTCATATAAACGGATTCCGCTTTGATCTTATGGGAGTTCAGGAACAGGAAACTATGTCGGAAATTTTTTACGAGCTGAAAAAAATAGATCCGTGCGTAATGGTTTATGGAGAGCCTTGGACTGGCGGAGAATGCGCTGTAAAAAACGGATGCTCTGCTTCTGTTGCTTGCGGAAAAAATTGCGGAGTCGGCGCATTCAATGATGATTTTAGAGACGCAATAAAAGGAAGCGAATTCGGCGGATTTGCAAAAGGTCATGTTCAGGGAATTTTTTGCGATTCAGAAATTGAAAAAGGACTTCTTGGCGCGACTGGAAAGAACAACAGAAATCCAAGCGGAATTCCAAGCCTTTCAATTCACTATGTTGAATGCCACGACAATTACACTTTGTTTGATAAGCTTGCAATTTCGTACCTTGAAGAAACTTCATATTCAGGAAATCTCTTTGAAGCAATCGGAAACGTTGGGCTTGAAAAAGTTAAAAGGCAGGACATTCTTGCGGCGGCGTATATTATTCTTGCACAGGGAACACCTTTTATAAACGGCGGTCAAGAATTTCTTCGCACAAAGCAAGGAAATGAAAATAGCTACAATTCAAGCGATGAAATAAATCAAATCAGCTTGAAATTTAAAACGCGTTATTCTGATGTCTTTAACGCATACAAAGGACTTATTGCATTCCGCAGGAAAAACCCTGACTCGTTTGGCTCAAAAACTGATTGCTTGGCAAAGACAATTTCCCCGGGACTTACAAAATACACTGCCGGAAACTTCTGCATATATTTTAACGCTACAAATTCTTCTGCAAAAATTGATTCAGCCGGATTTGCAAATTCCATAGAAGTTTTAAGCGGAAAACCGGAGCAAAAAAATTTTGTTCCAGACACTGTGGATGCAAAAAGTTTTGTGATTTTAAAGAAACTTGATTGATAATCTGTCAGACTCAAAATATCAGGTCGAATGTCGAGTTTTGAT